>NZ_JBPLZQ010000049.1:0-23167 GCF_054018175.1 Geoglobus sp. | reverse complement strand
ACATACTGAACCTCAACGGATACTAAACACAATCTCCATTCTACCATTCATCTTTCGATTTTCCCAAGACATCCCTGCGACATCAAAACCTTTTCACTATCACAAGAATTAAATTGAGCCATTATCTATCAACATAGGATGATAGTTACCCTTGACAAGTTCTTTCACATTTTTGATGATGAGGGGCAAGATGTAAGTGATGAGCGGAAATTTCTTCTGGAGATAAGGAGATACCACGAAACCCTTCTTAAGGAGGTCGAGAGGCACTACGCGATAGCTGAGAGGGCGAGAAGGCTCGGCCTCGATCCCAGACCGCATGTCGAGATTCCGATAGCCAGGAACATGGCCGAGAGAGTTGAGAAGCTTCTGGGAATTGACGGAATTGCGGAGAAGATAATGGAGTACGAGTCACAGGGGATGTCGAGGGTCGAGATATGCTTCAAAATTGCCGAGGACATAGTCACCGGCAAGTTTGGAGAGTTCGAGAGAGAGGAGGCAATAGACAAGGCGGTAAGAACCGCTGTGGCGATCCAGACTGAGGGCGTTGTTGCCGCTCCAATTGAGGGGATCGCCAAGGTGAAGCTTTACAGGGACAGGGATGGGGAGTTCATCAAGATCTACTACGCCGGGCCGATAAGGAGCGCTGGAGGGACTGCGCAGGTCATGTCAGTCCTCGTCGCAGATTACGTCAGGCAGATTCTCAACATAGACAGGTACAGACCAACGGAGGAGGAGGTGCTGAGGTACTGCGAGGAGATCCCGCTGTACAAGAAGGTGGCCAACCTGCAGTACCTGCCCTCAGACGAGGAGATCAGGCTGATAGTGGAGAACTGCCCGGTGTGCATAGACGGCGAGCCAACTGAAGATGCCGAGGTTTCAGGATACAGAAACCTGCCGAGGGTCGAGACCAACAGGGTCAGAGGAGGTATGGCCCTCGTCATAGCCGAGGGTATCGCACTCAAGGCGCCAAAGCTGAAGAAGATCGTGGACAAGGTGAAGATCAGCGGCTGGGAGTGGCTCGACAGGCTGATCAACAAGGGAGGTGACGATAGCGGCGAAAAGGACGAGGAGAGTGAGAAGAAGGAGGCTGTGAAGCCCAAGGACAAGTACCTCTCGGACATCGTTGCCGGAAGGCCCGTTTTCAGCCACCCATCGAGGAAGGGGGGCTTCAGGCTCAGGTACGGCAGAGCAAGAAACTCGGGCTTCGCGACCATAGGCCTGCACCCTGCCACCATGGTCATAGCAGGGGAGTTCATCGCCATTGGAACGCAGCTGAAAGTTGAGAGGCCGGGAAAGGCCGGCAGCGTCGTGCCGGTTACCAGCATTGAGGGGCCGACCGTGAGGCTGAGGAACGGAGATGTCGTCAGGATAAACAGCTACGAGGAAGCCATCAGGCTGAAGGACATGGTTGACAGGATAATAGACATGGGCGAGATCCTGATCAACTTCGGGGACTTCCTCGAGAACAACCACCCCCTGATTCCCGCGGGCTACTGCTACGAGTGGTGGATACAGGAGGTCCAGGGAAAAATTCCAGACGGGGACTACAGGAAGGTGAGCGAGGAAGATGCGTTAAAGCTGTGCGACGACTACGGCGTTCCGCTCCACCCAGACCACACGTACCTCTGGCACGACGTTTCGGCCGACGAGCTCAGGTACCTGAGGGACAGGATCGTCGAGACGGGCAAGGTGGAGGGAAAGTATGGAAAGAGCGCGCTCGTCATGAAGATGGACTGGAAGGCGAAGGAAGTACTCGAGAGTCTGCTCGTGGAGCACAAGGTCAGGGACGGCCAGATAGTCGTGGAGAGGTGGAGGGTTCTCGTGCGATGCCTCGGCCTTAACGAGGACCTGAAGGTTGTAAGAGACGACGGAGAGAGCCAGGATGGACTCGAGTTCGTGAGAAACGTTTCCGGCCTTGACGTAAGAGCCAAAGCCCCCTCGAGAATTGGCGCGAGGATGGGGAGACCGGAAAAGTCCAAGGAGAGGATGATGTCTCCCGCCCCCCACATGCTCTTCCCTCTCGGAGAGGCTGGGGGAAAGACGAGAGACCTGAAGAAGGCCGTGGAGTACACCAAGAGCTACAACGCGACCAAGGGAGAGATAGAGGTTGATCTGCCGGTGAGGATCTGCAGGAGGTGCGGGAAGGAGAGCTTCTACCTGAAGTGCGAGTGCGGAGAGCTGACCGAGCAGCTCTACATCTGTCCGAGGTGCGGGATAAGGACCGGCGAGGTCTGCGAGAGGTGCGGTGGCGAGACTTCCGCGCACAAGAGGTGGACTGTGAACGTGAGGGAGCTGTACCTGAAGGCCCTCGAGAACCTGGGCGAGAGGGATCCAAACGGGGCGCTGAAGGGCGTCATAGGCCTCACATCAAAGAAGAAGTTCGCGGAACGCATTGAGAAGGGCATACTGAGGGCGAAGAATAAGGTGTACGTGTTCAAGGATGGAACGATAAGGTACGACATGACGGACATCCCCATAACCCACTTCAGGCCATCGGAGATTGGCGTGAGTGTGGAGAAGCTGAGGGAGCTGGGGTACGAGGTGGACTACCAGGGCAGGGAGCTGAGGGACGAGAACCAGATAGTGGAGCTGAAGCCGCAGGACGTGATACTCTCCAGGGCGGCCGGAGAGTACCTGCTGAGGGTTAGCAGGTTCATAGATGAGCTCCTCGTTAAGTTCTACGGGCTCGAACCGTTCTACAACGCTGAAAAGCCCGAAGACCTGATCGGGCAGCTCGTGATTGGTCTCGCGCCCCACACGTCTGCAGGAGTTCTCGGGAGGATCCTAGGCTTTGCAGATGTTAACGGTGGCTACGCCCACCCCTACTTCCACGCTGCAAAGCGAAGAAACTGTGACGGAGACGAGGACTGCGTTATGCTCCTGATGGACGGGCTGCTCAACTTCTCGAGGGAGTTCCTGCCGGACAAGAGGGGAGGGCAGATGGATGCCCCCCTCGTTCTCACGGTCATCCTCGACCCGAAGGAGGTTGACGGGGAGGTGCACAACATGGACGTCTGCGAGAGGTACCCGCTGGAGTTCTACGAGGGGACGCTGAGGTGTGCCCATCCAAAGGAGTTCGTTGGCGTAATCGAAAGGGTCGAGGACAGGCTCGGAGACGAGAGGAAGTACTTCGGGCTCAGATTCACCCACGACACGGAAAACATTGCCCTGGGTGTCAAGAGCAGCGCCTACAAGACGCTCAAGTCCATGCAGGACAAGGTGAAGCACCAGATGGAGCTCGCGAGGAAGATCCGGGCTGTGGACGAGCACGATGTTGCCGAGAGGGTGATAACCTCCCACTTCCTGCCGGACATCATAGGAAACCTGAGAGCATTTTCGAGGCAGGAGTTCAGGTGTGTCAACTGCAACGAGAAGTACCGCAGAATTCCCCTGTCGGGCAAGTGCAGGAGGTGTGGAGGGTCGCTGACGCTCACAGTTCATGAGGGTTCGATAACCAAGTACCTGAACCTCTCCAAGGAGCTCGCCGAAACGTACAACGTGAGCAACTACACGAGGCAGAGGATTAAGCTGATTGAGGTTGAGACACTGTCCCTCTTCGAGAGCGAACTGAAAAGGCAGATAAAGATAGACGAGTTCTTCTGATCATGAGGATCCAGATAATGGGTGCCGGCGCCCTCGGAAGCCTGTTCGGTGCGTTCCTGCTTAAAGCAGGGTTCGACGTGGTTTTTGTGGCGAGGGGGGAGCAGCTGAAGGCTTTACAGAGCAGGGGGCTGACCGTGTCCGGGCTCATGGATGAGCACCTCGACGTCGCCGCTCTCGACAGACCCGTTGACTCCGACCTGGTGTTCCTGACCGTCAAGGCATACGACACAGAGAATGCCGCGAGGCAGCTGGAGGGGACGAGGTTCAGGGCGATCTGCAGCCTGCAGAACGGGGTGGGCAACGAGGAGATTCTCGCGCGACACTTTGAAAACGTGGTTGGAGGCGTGACGACATACGGAGCCAACCTGAGGGAGCCAGGACACGTCGTGTACGCAGGAGAGGGGGCGACGCTCCTCGGAGACTTCAGGGGAAGTGGCGCCGAGGAGTTTGAACTCGTTCTCAGGGAGGCAGGAGTTAACGTAGAGGTTGTTGAAGACATAGAGCGCAGGATATGGGAGAAGGCGTGCATAAACGCCGTGATCAACCCGATCACGGCGGTGTGCAGGGTGAGGAACGGGAAGATAGTCGAGGTACCGGAGCTCTGGGAGGTTGCGAGGAGAATAGCGAGGGAATGCAGGGAGGTCATGGTCAGGATGGGCTACGACGTCGACGTTGAGAGCGTTGCGAGGGATGTTGCGGTGAGGACTGCCATGAACCGCTCATCCATGCTCCAGGATATCGAGAAGGGAAAGAGGACAGAGATAGACTTCATAAACGGGGCGTTCGTGAGGAAGGCGAGAGAGCTCGGGATTGACGCCACGTACAACGAGGTCATGGTGAGGCTCGTTAGGGGGATTGAGCTTGGAGTGGATTGACGTTCTGGTAATCTCAATGCTCCCGGTATCGGAGCTGAGGGGGGCCATACCTTATGCGGCGATCAAAGGCCTCCCTCCGGCCGAAGCGTACGTGATCTCCGTAATCGGGAACTTTCTGCCGGTGCCCTTCATCCTCTTCGCCCTCCACAGGGTCGAGGGGATCATAAGGAGGATCCCCATAGCCGGCAAGGTCTACGAGTACGCCCTCGGTCTGGCGAGCAGGAGGAAGAGAGCCGTGGAGAAGTACGGATACCCGGGACTCGCCCTCTTCGTGGCCATCCCCCTGCCAGTCACTGGAGCGTGGACCGGCAGCCTGATAGCGTTTCTCCTCGGCCTTGAAGGTAGAAAAGCCATGCTGTTCATCCTCCTGGGGATAATGATCGCCGGCACGATCGTGCTCTCAACGGCATACGGGATTAAGTTCATTATTTTCAGTTAAAAATTATTGCAATTCAATACAAACGGCCTTTTCCGGGGTGAAAAGGGCGATAGAGAGGCTGCAAAAAGCTTTAAAACCTGACGCCATAGCATATATGTCGAGTGGTGATAAAAATGACAGCAGACATTCCAGTCAAGGAAATAATGACGCGAGAAGTCTGCACGGTCTCCAAAGAAGACAGTGTCCTCAACGCTTCGAGAAAGATGATAGAATACGGCGTTGGGAGCGTTGTGGTGGTCGAGAACTCCAGGCCTGTCGGGATAGTGACTGAAAGGGACATCATAGTGAAGGTCGTCTCGAGGAACAGGGTGCCGGCAGAGGTGACGGTCGAGGAGGTCATGAACTACCCGCTCATCACTGTAACGCCAGAAACTAGCGCGAGAGAGGCGGGTAGGATCATGCTCAGGAAGGGCATACGGAGGCTTCCGGTGGTGAACGGCGACGCTCTCGTCGGAATTGTCACCGACACGGACCTCCTGTCCTACTCAATCGACCTCGGAGAGTACATGGGTCTGATAAGGGAGGAGACCTACGTAAGAGAAGACGTTGAGATAGGCAAGTGCGAGAAGTGCGGGAGGATGGCGGAACTGATGGATGCAGACGGGATGAAGGTCTGCGAGGACTGCTACGAGACCATTTAAGGTGATCGCATGGTCAGGAACAGCAGATACGGCACTGTTATGGATCTCGCCTCAACCAACGTTATCACGATCCCCCCGACGTCGACCATAATGACGTCCATGAAAACGATGGTCAGGTACAGCTTCAGGAGGGTGCCTGTTGCCGATGCGGGAACTAAGAGGCTCGAGGGCATTGTCACGAGCATGGACATCCTGGACTTTCTCGGTGGAGGGGACAGGCACAGGCTCGTTCGAGAGAAGTACATGGGCAATTTAATCGCCGCCGTAAACGAGGAAGTGAGGGAGATAATGGAGAAGAACGTCATGAGCGTTCACTACACCAGCTCATGGGAAGACGCCTTGGAGCTCATGCTCGAGCACAACGTCGGTGGTGCGCCGATAGTGGATGATGACGAATCGGTTGTGGGGATAATTACCGAGAGGGACATAATGGTCTTCCTCGCATCAAGGGCGAGGTACGATGGAAGGGTCAAGGACTTCATGACGAGGGGTGTGATCACCGCAGAGCCTGAGACGAGTATAGAGGATGCCATAAGGCTGATGGTGAGCAAGAGGTTCAGGAGGTTGCCGGTGGTCAAGGACGGGATTCTGCTGGGCCTCCTCACCTCATCAACCCTCGTGCACTACTTCTCCGGAGAGGCGTTCAAGAAGCTCGTAACAGGTGATGCGAGCGACGTTCTGTCCCAGCCCGTAACGACGATCCTGAACAACGAGAAGGTGCTCAAGTACAGGGAGCCCCTGGTCGTCCACCCCGAGGATAGCATTACAGATGTCGTCAGGAAGATGATAGAGAAGAATCAGGCTGCCGCGCTTGTCGTTAAGGACACGCTCGAGGGAATAATAACAGAGAGAGATCTGATGAAGTTTCTATGCACGGTAAAGTGCTGACATGTTTGTCTCCGAGGCACTCGGACTTTCGAGGCACGCCGGAAAGAAGCTCGAGGAGAAGAACATACTGAGGCGTGCTTTTATCCCACACCCCTTCTTTTCTGACGTTATTGAGGCCCTCAGGTTCGACAGAAAGTTCGGCGAGATAGAGGAAGGAACCGTTGTGGCAAAGACCGTAAACGGTACTAGAGTCGTTAGGGGCTTTCCGAAGATACGGAGGGCCCTGACTCTTTACCCCACAATAAGGAGACACTTCGAGAAAGAGGTCGCGGTCGAGGAGAAGATGAACGGATACAACGTCAGAATAGCGAGGTTCGGGAAAAACCTCTACGCCATGACCAGGAGGGGGTACATCTGCCCCTACACCACCGAGAAGGCGAGAGAGCTGATAAATCCGGACTTCTTCAGGGACAATCCAAACCTCGTCCTGTGCTGTGAGGCGGTCGGAGAGGAGTCCCCGTTCGTCCCCAAACGGATTTACGGAATAGATCGGCTCGACTTCTTCGTCTTCGACGTAAGGGAGGAGAGGACCAACGCGCCCCTGAGCGTGGAGGAGAAGATCAGGCTTTGCGAGGAGTACGGGCTGAAGTACGCACAGCTCTTCGGGGTTTTCGATGTTAGGAGTGCCCACGAGGAGGTCATGGAAATAATCGAGCGGCTCGGCAGAGAAGGAAGAGAGGGAGTTGTGATGAAGGATCCGGAGATGAGGCTCGAGCCGCTGAAGTACACCACCTCCGAGACCAACGCAGGGGATTTGAGGTACGCGTTCAGGTACTTCAACGACTACGGCAAGGACTTCATGTTCTCGAGGATCGTCAGGGAGGGGTTCCAGAGCTTCGAGTTCAACGAGAGCGAGGAGGAGTTCAGGGAGAGGTGCCTGAGGCTCGGAATGGCGATACTCGAGCCAATGGTGGAGAGCATACGCGAGGTTGCAGGTGGAAAGACTGTAACCGAGAGGGTCAGGCTGAGGTTCAGGGATTTCGAGGTCATGCACCTGTTCTTAGAGCACATGAGAAACATGAGCGTCGACTTCGAGGTGGCCGACATGAGGAAGGAGGGGGGAGAGGTGGTGATCTGGATCGAGAGGATAATGAGGAGCACCACCGACAAGATCAGGAACCACCTGGAGGGTAACCCGTGGTGAGCGTTGGAATAGATGCCGGTACGGGGAGCTACGGCGTGTACGTGCTTGAGGAGAGCAGGCATTACGAGTTCAGCTCTTCGGAAGTCAGAGAGGACCCATCAGGTTTCGTGGAGTTCCTCGAATCCCTTGAGTTTGACACCGGAGCTGGACTCTCCGGATACGGACTCCCTGTGAAGAGACTGTACGAAATATCGAAAAGGGAATTCAGCCTGATGACCCTCAACTTCGATAAGGGGCAATCTCTCGGAATGAGGAAAGTAATCGAAGAGGTCAGGAGAAGAAGGCTCGAGGTCTTCACCATTCCGGCGGTCATTCACCTACCGACAGTCCCCGGATACAGGAAGGTGAACAGAATTGACATGGGCACATACGACAAGGTATGCTCCGCCGCATACGTCCTGCACAGCTACGGGATTCGCCAGACGTTCATTCTCGCAGAGCTCGGATACGGTTTTAACGCGTTCATAGCCGTTGAAAATGGCAGGATAGTTGATGGAATCGGTGGTACTTCCGGATTTCCAGGGTACTCCAGCATGTCTGCCATAGACGGAGAGCTCGCCTACCTGCTGGAGAAAGTTGACAAGGGGTTGCTGTTCAGGGGCGGGCTCAAAAGCTACTTCAGCGCAAGAGGCGAGGACTTCGACTGGAGTGCATTTGCGGAGTGGGTGATGAAGGGGATAAAGGCCCTTACGGCGGTCGTGTCTCCGGACGTGGTTTACCTCTCCGGGCGGTTCGCAAAGCGCGTGAGAGGCAGGGTTGAGGAGGAGTTCCAGGTCGTCGAGCTGAGCGACGAGAAGGGGAAGATCTCCGCGATTGGCGCTGCCATAATTGCGAGTGGATATGCAGGCAGAGACGGAAAAGAGGTAGTGGACGTGCTTAAACTCAGGGAGGCACGCGGAACGGTTCTCGACCACATAACACCGGACGTCAGGAAAATGCTGAGGATAGATCACAATTTTTAACTATTGGTTGAGGAGAGTTCTCTCCGTGATCGTAACCTACTCCCGAAACGTGTTCATCCCGCTCACCAGGGTGTGCAGAAACAGGTGTCACTACTGCGGGTTCAGGAGAGATGACGGCAGTGTAATGGACCCGAAGGAGGTCGAGCACCTCTTTTCCATGGCGAAAAATTCCACCGAAGCGCTTTTCACTTTTGGAGAGAGAGCTGACGAGTTTTTCCACATCAGGAGTTGGCTCAGAGAGAGGGGTTTTGAAGACTTTACCGACTACGTCGTTTCTTTGAACAAACTCGCCGTGAGGTACGGTCTGCTTCCCCACACGAATGCCGGAGTGATCAGCAGGAGAGAGATGAGGCTGCTCGGCAGATGGAACGCCAGCATGGGCCTGATGCTGGAACAGGCGGTGGAGCTCGAGTGTCACGTGGATAGCCCGGGAAAGAGGCCGGAAGAGAGGATCCGGGTTATAAGGACCGCCGGAAAACTTGAAATTCCGTTCACGACGGGCATCCTCATAGGTATAGGGGAGAGCAGGGAGGACCGGCTGTACTCGCTCGAGGTCATAGCGGACCTCGCGGACAACTACGGTCACATACAGGAGGTGATCGTGCAGAACTTCTCGCCAAAGAAGGGGACGAAGATGGAGGGCTGGCCCCAGCCGGGCATCGAGGAGATGATCGAGGTCGTGAGATACGCAAGGGAGGTTCTGCCCGAGGATGTTGCCGTGCAGATCCCGCCCAATCTCGTAGACGACATAACGCCCTTCATAGATGCGGGAGCGAACGACATAGGTGGAATTTCGGAGGTCACGCCGGACTACATAAACCCGGAGCATCCCTGGCCAGCACTGGAAAAAATCGAAAGGAGTTTAAACGGAAGACACGAGCTTAGGGAGAGGCTGCCGATCCATCCGAGGTTTGTTGTGGAGGGGTGGTACAGCGATGAGCTCGCTCCCCTGATCGAGGCCTACTCGGATGAAGAGGGATACAGATGCTGAAGTCCGAGTTTAGAGAGCTGGTGAGGAACCCGTACAGGGCAATGGAGGTAGCCGACAGGCTGAGGGAGGAGGTCAAGGGGAACATCGTCACGTTCGTCGTGAACAGGAACATAAACTTCACGGACATGTGCGTCAACTCCTGCCTCTTCTGCTCGTACAGGAACAGAAAAAGGTTCTTTCTGAGTGGGGAGGAGATAAAGAGCAAGGTAAGGGAGGCAGTGGAGTACGGATGCACTGAACTGACAATCCAGGGAGGGCTGTTCCCCGGTGCAGGCGTCGAGGACTACGTGAAAATCCTCAGGGCCGTCAGGGAGGTTTCGAAGGACATACACATCCACGCGTTCTCGCCCATGGAGGTCCTGCACGCAAGCAGAAACGACGGGGTGGATGTCGAGGACGTTCTCAGAGAGCTTAAGAGGGAGGGATTGAACTCGATGCCCGGCACAGCAGCAGAGATACTCGTGGACAGGGTCAGAAGGGTGATCTGTCCGGACAAGCTGAGCACCTCTGAATGGGTGGAGGTAATAACCACCGCACACGACCTCGGAATCCCCACCACGGCGACGATGATGTACGGCCACGTGGAGAGCTGGGAGGACAGGATAGAGCACCTCAACCTGATAAGGCAGATTCAGGAGGAGACAGAAGGATTTACCGAGTTCATACCCCTGCCTTTCATGGACAGGAACAACAGGCTCGGAAAGGTTGCGAGGTCCCCGGGTGGCTTTGAGGACCTCCTCGTCATAGCGATCGCCAGAATAGTGCTTTACCCGCTCATAGAGAACGTGCAGGCCTCGTGGGTCAAGATGGGGAGAAAGCTCGCTCAGGCGTCGCTGTTCACCGGAGCGAACGACGTTGGTGGCACGCTGATGGAGGAGAACATATCTAAGTCCGCCGGAGCGACAAGCGGAGAGTTCATGACTGTCGAGGAGCTCAGGGAGATGATTTCCTCCGCTGGCAGAATTCCTGCCGAGAGGGACACGCTTTACAACATCAGGAGGACATATGACGGTTAAGGCCTGCAGCTACGCAGCGGGAACCGTTGTAAATGCCCTGGCAACCCTGAAGGGGGTGGCATTTGGGATAGACCTGAGAACGAGGGTGACATTCAGGGAAGAGGAGGGGCTGAGAGGATTCTACATCTTGCAGGAGGAAAGGCTGGAGAGAAACGCGATAGCGGAGAAGCTGATGAGAAACTCCGGAATCGAGGGTGGGATCTTCGAGGTAGAGAGTGAGATACCGAGAGGGAGCGGCCTCGGCAGCAGCAGCGCGTTCATGAACGTCCTCATCGCAGCATCGATGAAGGTGATGGGACTCGAGCTCGACGCGGAGAGGATGCTGAGAGCAAACGCAAGGCTCAGTCTCGAGAGCGGAATGAGCTACACCGGAGCCTTCGACGACGCTTCAGCATCACTCCTCGGAGGGCTCGTTTTCTCCGACAACTCCAGGATGAAGCTCTACAGGAGAGAGGCCCTTGAAGGGGAAGTCCTGATTCTCCTGCCGGAGTGGAGGAGGGGAGAGGTCAGGCTCGGAGACATAAGACGTGAGAGGGAGAACGTGGAGAGGGCGTTCAGGCTGGCCATGCGGGGAGAGCTGAAAGCTGCAATGTACCTCAACTCGCTGCACTACTGCACAAAGCTGGGTCTGCCCATTGAACCCGTAACGTCCGTTCAGCACCTTAGCGTAAACGCAGGGCTTTCGGGTAACGGTCCAAGTTACGTGGCGTTTGGAGAGGAGCTGAAAGAGGTCGAGGAGATCTGGGAAAGCTTCGGAAAGGTTGTGAAAAGAAGGCTCGTCAGCGTTCCGGCGGAGGACGTTGTTATCCCCGAGTCCCTATTCACGTACTACAGCACATAAGCTACTCGTACCTCAGCGCCTCTATCGGCTCGAGGTTCGCAGCCCTCCATGCGGGGTAGAGTCCGCTTATCACGGCCGTGAACACGCCAAAGAAGAAACCCTCAAGCGCGAAAAGGGCGGTTGTTACTGTGAGCATCGCACTCACGCTGCCGACTATCAGCTTGGTTATGAGGTACCCGCCCGCTATGCTCAGAACCGCCCCAGTTACGCTGCCGGCAACGCCCAGGATTGTTGCCTCGAGAAGGAAGATCCTCAGTATGGCCGACCTCTTCGCCCCGATTGCCCGCATTATTCCAATCTCCTTCGTCCTCTCAATTGTGGACATCAGCATTATGTTCAGGATGCTCACGCCCGCAACAAGCAGGGATATCCCGGCAATTGCCATGAGGAACATGTTTATCTGGTCGAACACCTCATCAACCCGCTCAAGAATCGACTTCATTTCGAAAATCTCCACCTTTTCGTCCTTCAGGTTAACGGTGGAGGATATGAACTTTTTGAACGGTTCGATGTCGTCCAGACTTTCGAGCTTCACAATCACCATGGAGTACTCGCCCGGATGGGACTTTGCGGGAACTATCACGGCGTAATTCGGGTTTATGTCGAACCTCGCTCCCTCCCTCTCGAGAATTGCCGACACCCTGTAAAGCACTCCACCCACGACGATTTTGCTCCCCACCTTCACCCCGAGCTCCTCTGCCAGCGATGATCCAACGACGCACCTGCCAGCCTTGAGGGAGATTGCCCCAGACTCAGCACTGAACATGCTCTTTACCGCGCTTTCTTCAAGGCCATAAACCGTCGAGATACGCCTTTCACCGCGGAAGACTATTTCCTCGGAGCTCGTCTTGATGGGAATTATTTCGGCAACGAAGGGCGACTTTCTGACGGTCTCGACCACCTTCTCATCGACTGACGAGTACCCCTCCTTCGCGTTCGGGATCAGGATTACCTCGTTGGCTATGTCCCCGAATCCCTCCATCACACTCTTCTTCAGGTTTTCTCCGAAAATTCCTATGGACGTTATTGCCGTAACCCCTATGATTATTCCGATTACCGCGAGGGCGCTCCTCACCCTCGCCCTTCCGAGGTTCCTAACTGCCAGCTGAAGATACATCCACTATCCTCCCGTCCCTAAGCCTGACAACCCTGTCGGCATAACTCCTAAGGGACTCGTCGTGGGTGACGAGTATTATCGTAACTCCCTCCTCGTTCAGCTTTCGCAAGATCTCCATTATCTGCCTCCCCGTCTTCGAGTCGAGGTTTCCCGTTGGCTCGTCGCAGAGCAGAATCTCAGGATCGTTGGCAAGAGCTCTCGCGATCGCGACCCTCTGCTGCTGCCCGCCCGACATCTCGAAAGGCTTTCTGTCGGCCACATCCTCAAGCCCCACGAGCCTCAGCAGCTTCTCGGCTTTCCTCTTCCTATCCGCAGCAGGAATTCCCCGGAAGATCATGGGCAGCTCAATGTTCTCCTCCGCGGAGAGGGTAGGGATCAGGTTGAACTGCTGGAATATGAATCCGATCGTCTCCCTCCTGAGGTCTGTGAGCTCGTTGTCGCTAAGCCCCGAGACAGCTACCCCGTTTATGTAGATCTCGCCCTCCGTGGGCTTGTCCAGACAGCCGATCAGGTTAAGCATCGTGGACTTGCCGCTCCCGGAGGGGCCCATCACAGCGAGGAACTCCCCTTTCTCCACCTCGAGGTTTATCCGGTCTAATGCCCTCACCTCGTAGTACTTCGTCCGGTAAACCTTGCTGACGTTATCAAAGACCACGACCGTCATCTTCTTCTCAGAGCGTAAATCGCAATCGCCACGATCGCAACAGCTATTACCCCCGAGGCTATCAGAATCTCGCTTCCACCCTCCGCTGCTGCTTTCACGGTAACCCTCTCCCCTTCAATCTCCTCCGAGATGCTGAGGACGTCACCAGATGCTGCCTTCCACGAGATTGTGAGGGTGCCGTTGCTCGAGTTGCCCTTTATCGAGAAGACCTCGTAGTCCTCCGGCATTATCGTCCCCACGAAGTACTTCCTGCCCTCAAAGCTCACGACAACGTTCTTGACCTCGGTCGAGCCGAAGTTGCACACCTCACCGGTGAGCATGCCCTTGTCGAACTCGTAGCTGCACAGCTGAACCGCACTCGCGTTTATGATGCCTATCTCCCAGCTCTCCGAAATGATGTGCTTTATCCCCACCTCGTCAAGGTAGCTGAGTTCCACCCTGAGAATTCGGGTCGCCATCACGTTAAAGTCGAACTTCCACGCCTCTCCCGGGTTAAGCACAGGAATCTTCTTTTCAGAGCCCCCTACATTCACCGTGACGGCGTAAGCCGGGGTGTTTCTGAGGTTGGCCACCCCGACGGAGACTTTGATTGCCTCGTTCTCGTAAGCGTTACGGTTTACCGTAACGTTCATGACCACATCCTTCATCCCGTTCCACGTCACGTTCACCGCCCTGACGATCCTGTGAACGTTCTCTCCGTTACTGAACTCAACCTCGAACCTCAGATCCTCTATCTTCTTCGGGTAGTAAACGAACTCGAACGCCCTTCCGTACGCTTCAGATGGTGTTGCGTTGAACTGCGGCCTGACGGTGACGTTCTCCGGCCACTCCACCCTGACCCTCAGCACGTTCTTCTCACCAAGCGTTACCTCAGGGTTCTCAACAGTCAGGACGGGGTAAGAGGAGGAGACGGTGAAGGGCATGTAGTATGTTATCGAGCCGTTGTACGTCCTGACCCTGACCTTAACCACGTACTTCCCCGGCTCTTCAGCTTTAAACGTAAAAGGGAGCCGGTATGACGTTTTTACGGGAAGCACTCCAATGTCCGTGATGATTCTGGGAGTTACAAGGTCAGAGTAGAACACGACGCTGCGAATCGTCTCTGAATGAGGGTTGGGGTTCGTGATCACGAGGTAGCAGTCAACCTCGTCTCCGGGCAGGATTTTGCTGAGCCCCACTTCGTAGTCGAGTGTCACCTGTGCGCTTGCCAGTTGCAGGAGGAGGAGCGATCCGATCAATGGGAAAAAAAGTTTTTTCATGAAGCGAAGAACTTGGAGGGTGCATATAACACTTTCGACTACTCCCTGCCAGAGCCCCTCAGGATCCAGACTCCTATGAGGATCAGTATCGCGGCGAAGATCTGCTCGTCGCTGAGCCAGAACGGGAACAGATCCTCCATGAAAACGAAGGCGCCGAACAGTATAAGCAGGTACGCGAGGAGCTTTCTCCTCGTCCCACCACCACTCTCAGGCTCCACCGCAGGCCTCTCATCTTCCTCGCCATCCTTGGGCTCTTCCGGGATGATGAGGGCGAGGATTATGTAGATTAGTATCGTGATCCCCTTGAGGAGGGCTCCAACGACGAATATCAGCCTTATGAGGGTTGCATCTACCCCAAAATACCTCGCAAGGCCACCACACACGCCGGCTATGACCCTGTCCGACCTGCTCCTGAAGAGTCTTTCCATGAGCAATTCCGGCCGTGAAAGTAGTTAAAGGTTGTGAGATCTGGCATGGCCTAATTCCTGACAAGGTTCACATGAGAGCGAAAGCTTTACAAGAAGTTTCGAAATACAAAAGGGTATGGTGAGCTATCTCGTAGAGGGTGTCGCACTCCTCGTAACGTTCTTGGTCAACCTTCCCTTCGGTTACTGGAGAAAGGTTACGAGGAAACTCTCCAAGGAGTGGTTCCTTGCTGTTCACTCTCCCGTACCGATCGTCTTCCTGACAAGGTTTCTTACAGGAGTTTCCCTCACCCACATACCGTTCTTCGTCGCTTCCTTCTTCCTCGGCCAGTTCACGGGAGGGAAGCTCAGAAGCGCTCTCGAGCAGAGGTACGAGGAGCTCGGCCGGTGCCTGATAGTTGACCTCGGCAGGATAATGAGGGGCGTTTTTTGAGAGAAGCAGGGAAAAATAAGAAAACCCGGAAAGGCTACGCGAACGGGTGAACCGCTCCGCCTCTCTTCTCTTCGATTTCGTCAACGGTTGGCTGCCCCTTCACAGCCCTTTCAATGGCAAGCTTGGTCGCCTCGTAGTTGTACTGGTAGACCTTCTTCTTGTCCTCGGCAGCGGGATGGATAAACACGTTCGCGACTATGCACCACTCGTGAACCTTGTCCTTGGGGATTATGCCCTCCTTCACCGCATCTGCAACTGCATCCGCGACCGCCTTCTGGGCGGGCCCGAATATCATCTCTCCCTGCTTCATGTTCTTGATCGTGACTGTCGGAACTATGACCGTTGGAGGTTTGACGGCAAGGTTCGGGGCGATTATTGCTGTCAATCCCCCATGCCCTGCTGAGGGTGCACCAAGGGCCATTGCAAACGCGTAGCCAACCGGTCCATCCCTCCTCCCGACAAGAACGTCCACGTGCGCTACCTCATTCCCCTCCCCAACGAGGGCCTCGCCGGCCATCAAAACATCGTGGTGGCTCATAAGTGTATGTGGGCCGACCACATATAAATTCCTTCTCATCAGGAGAAAATGAAGAAAACCAAACTCAGATCTTTCTCGGATCGGTTATCTCTCCGTAAATTGCAGTCGCTGCTGCCGTGGCAGGAGAGACGAGGTAAACCCTGCCCTCAGGACTTCCCTGCCTGCCAATGAAGTTCCTGTTGGATGTAGAGACGCTCACCTCGCCGCTCGCAATCAGCCCGAAGCTCCCGCCCATGCAGGGCCCGCAGCTCGGAAACTCGACTATTGCCCCTGCCTCGACGAACACGTCTATGAGCCCGTCTCTGAGGGCCTTCACATACTCCGCCCTTGAAGCAGGGATCACTATCAGCCTCGTCCCGTTAGCCACTTTCTCTCCCTTCAGGATTTCTGCAGCAATTTTCAGGTCCTCGTACCTGCCGTTCGTGCACGAGCCTATGAAGACCTGGTCAGCTTTCGTTCCCTCAACCTCACTCACCGGAACGACATTGTCCACCTTGTGGGGAACTGCCACCTGAGGTTCCAGATCGCTCACGTCGAGCTGTATTCTCCTGTGGTAGTGGGCGTCTTCATCGCTCCTGAGCCACTCCCAGTCGTCAAGGCTCTCCTCAACTCCTGCCCTCCTGAGATACCTCTCGGTCTCCCTGTCAGGCTCGATTATTCCCGTCTTTGCGCCCATCTCTATCGCCATGTTCGTCATGGTAAAGCGCTGTGACATGTCCATCTCCCTGATCGTTGAGCCGGCAAACTCTGCCGCCCTGTAATTTGCACCGTCCGAACCGACAATTCCAATTATCTTCAGAATCACGTCCTTGCTGTACACCCTGTCTGGAAGCTTACCCTCAATCTCGAACCTGATTGTTTCGGGGACCCTGAACCACAGCTTGCCGAGAGCGAATACGGCACCCATGTCTGTCGAACCTATACCCGTTGCGAATGCTCCAAGAGCGCCGTACATGCATGTGTGGCTGTCTGCACCAACAACAACCATTCCGGGAAGCACATGTCCCTTCTCCACCATCACCTGATGTGCTATCCCCTCGTAAACATCGTAATTCAGTATTCCCTGCTCCCGGGCAAACCTTCTGAGGAACTTGTGGTTCTCAGCCGCTATTACGCTGTCAGCCGGAACCTGATGGTCGAAGGCGATTATTATCCTGCTGCTGTCCCAGACCCTTCCATCCTCACCCGCTATCTCCCTGAAGGCCTTCACAGCGAGGGGTCCGGTTATGTCGTGAATCATTGCCCTGTCGATTTTGGCGAAAACATACTCTCCGGCCTTAACGTCTTTCTCCGCAGCCCTGGAAAAGATCTTCTCGGCAATGGTTTTACCCATGAACCCAGAACGGGAGGGAGTATTTTTAACCCTATCGGCATATTGAACACCGTGATCGAGCTCATACCATACAGAAGGTATGAGCGCTGGAGGTGCGTTCACTGTGGCTTTTGCTGCAGTGAGTACGACGTTTCGCTTGGACATGAGGACGAAAAAAGGCTGAAGAGATTTGGAAACGTTTTCTGGTACGGAAAAATTGGCGTCTATCTGAGAAAGAAGGACGGCCGCTGCGTCTTCAGAAAAGACAGGTGCAGGACCTACAGGTTCAGGCCAGTGGCCTGCAGGAAGTATCCATTCTACTTCAGGGAAGAAGGAGGTGAGGAATCAGTGTTCGAGTTTAACGGGAGAGTCATACACGTTTTCGTCGATCCCAAGTGCAGGGGGCTTGGAACCGGTGAGAAAATTGAGATCGTCATTTCAAGAGTTCTAAGGCAGATCGAGTCTTGAACCCCACCCCTTCATTTCCTGTGGAACCAGCTGCAGACCTTGGATCCTGTGATGTGCGCGAGCCCACCCACCCCACCGTTTCCTGTGGAGCACCTAAGAACTTAGGGAGAATCTATATGCAGATCGACGGAGAACTGCACACATGAGACAGTGGCCGGTGAAGATACTGCTCGCCCACCCCAAGGCCGAGTTCATGAAGAGCGACAGAATAATCATCGCCTCAGACTGCTCGATCCTCGTGGACAAGGAAATAGCCAGCGAATTCGGTAAAACCCCTGTCCTGATAGGATGTCCGATGCTCGAGGATCCGAAAAGGACGTACGAGAAGATCAGGTTGCTGATGGAGGAGGGAGATTTCGACGAGATTGACGTGTACACAATGGAGGTGCCGTGCTGTCAGGCACTTCACATGATGGTGGAGAGAGAGAAGGGAGATAAGACCGTCAGGAGGTTCATAGTCAGGGTTACCGGAGAGGTGGAGGAGTACAGGGGCGTCGTTGACGAGAGGATGATAGAAGCGGAAAAAAGAGCCCACAGGGGGTTCTGAATGAAGACGAGGAGGATGATAATCGCGGTTAACCACGATACGTGCATCGCATGTGGAAGGTGCGTCGAGTCGTGCCCGACAGGAGCCCTCAGGATTGAAGATGGAAAGTTAACGCTCGTGGACGAAAGGCTGTGCGACGGTTTCGGATCGTGCATAGCCGTGTGCCCGACCAACTCCCTCTACATTGAGGAGAGAGAGGCGGAGCCGTTCGACTGGAGCATACTCGAGAGAATCGACTTCGACGACTTTATCGAAAAGCTGTACAAACACTACAGACCGGCAGAGCTTCAGGAGAAGTGACCTCACTTGACGAAAATGTGGACCCCCCTCTCAATCCCGACTGAGATCAGGGCCGTGAAGAGTCCCATCAGAACCATTTTCGCGCATGATATGACAAGATTCTCCCTCGAAACTCTTCCGTAGTAGAGCCCGATCAGTCCGAGCGAGATCGCGGTAAGGGACACCGACAGGATAAGCGCAGTGCGAATGGACATTCCAAGAAAGTAAGCGAGAACGAATGGAAAGACCGGAACCACGCTTCCGAATATTGTCGAAATCCCGTCGACAAGACCCCTCACCATTACCCTTCTCCGCACTTCCCTGTACAGCTCGGTGTCCCTCAGCTCGACGAGCATGGACCTCTCTATTTTTCGGAACTCCTTCTCCTCCTCCACCCTCTCTGCGGTGAAGGCACCAAATATGTTCGATATCCCGTTGGCCACACCTCCGCCAATTCCAGCCGAAATTATGACGTCCAGATTTCCCGCTGATGCGCCTATTACTACCCCCAGCACCGAGAGCGCACCGTCAATAAATCCCCTCACGAACTGTCGCTCCACAACTGCTCTCTGTCCGGTGAAAGATTAAAACTTTCCCTTTCCAAGGGCACACCTCCCTCAGATACAGTATGAAACCGCGAAAGTAGGGCCTGTGCACCCAGCACAGATGCCGCATCAACCGATTGCAGCAGAGCATAAAGAGCCTGCAAAGCATGTTCCGTTTTCTAACATGACAACTGGCAGTAACCGAGCAGAGGAGTACCCCAACCCCCACTTTAGAGAAGAAGACACAGATCTAAGCAAACTCTCCTTCCCGAAGGGTTTTTGACGCTCGAACTCAAAATTCAGGCTTTTAAGGCTTTTTTAACCATAGGACTCCATCAATAACGAGTTTTGGTCTGTTCTCACAGCGTGCAGGCACTTTCTCGATTAACGACCCCGCGATCTGATAACCTCTCGTTGTGTGGACCCTCGCGAGAATTGTTTCGCTTCTGTCAACATCCATCGCCGCAGGAACGTGATATCGCTTCCTGTTCTCTTTAAAGACATACCCGTCCACTGCAGTTACGTTCCTCTGTTTCCTTCTGCTGTAGCTGGTAGCTTTCTCCTCGAACTTCTTTACCCGGCCGTGGACCGCGCTGTGTGTGGAGGGATGTGTCTCTAAGAGAATTTCTGCAGTTCTTCTCATTACTGAGCAAGTCTGGGTGTAGATTGCTATGCCGAGGGCTTTAACCTCAATCAGTACTTTGTTTCTCTCGGAGATTTTTCAGCTTCTTCGCGATCTCCTTGAGAGACTTCACGCCCCGAATTACTGCGAGGTTATCTTGTCTTAAGTTGTGTTGCATGGCTGCAGGTGAGACAGCAGAAACCTGTACACGCAGGCAGGAAACGCGACGCACGGGTGTGCACATTGGTGTGCCACAGCCAAACCTGCGCAACACTTGAAAAATGGACCGCAGCTTTGCAAGGCAGTGAGTTTAAGCCAGTTCGCGTCAAATTAAAAGTAAAATTACTGAACGGAAAGTCTCTCGAGATTGCTTACAAGGTTCCATATCATCGTTCTGACATGCATGGGCAGGTTCGGGTCTGAAGAGAGTTCTTCGAGAACAGATATCGCACTCGCCGCCTTGAGGGCGATATCACCACCGGCGAGAAGGTCCTCCTTTATCTCACCGGCCGTTCTCCTGACGTTTCTCGGCACAGTGTCGTCGTGTATAATTCTGTCGAGAGTTTCGAGCACCTCATCTAAAGCCTCTGTCAAATATATCACCTCCTGAACAGAATTAAATACAGGAAGTCATAGTTTCTGACATGGCTGAAGATAAAAAAATTTCGGAAGCTGTCGAGCTTCTCCTGAAAGGAGCAAAAATGCTCAGTTATCACTGTCCCGACTGCATGCTCCCCGTTTTCCAGCAGGATGAGAGGATATTCTGCCCCCACTGCAGGAAGAATTTCAAAGTAGTCGAGGAGAAAAACGTCAGAAGGATCGTTCCACTCGATGAGGACGGCGGTGGCGTACAGCAGGATCTGGAGGAGCGACGCCCACAGGAAGTGATGGGGGTCGAATCCTTGGTGTCGGAACTGCTCGAAAAGCTTGGCAGGAGAGCTCTCAGCTCTGACAGTGTTCCGGAAATAAAAGAGATTGTGAGCGTCATGAGAGAGCTCGCCGAAATCTACAGGATGCTGAGGGAGTGAGTTACATCCCGTTCAGAGATGTGAGAAGAGCGATGGGTCCGGATAGAGCTGGTAATAGGTGCATGGCCCTTATGTTTCTCGGAGCATGGCATGGTGGAAGTACCCATATCCTCGCGGTGAAGGGTGATACCGCTCCACAGGAAACAAGGGGCTTACGGGAGACTCAAAAATTTGTGAAAAACAGGTAGTAGCTATGGTCTGAAAACCTCTCCAAACTCCTTTATGTCTCTTTCCGAGAACAAAAGCTCTTTTATCACGCCGGCGACGTTCCGTGCCGGAACTCTTACCTGCGATGTGGTGTCCCTGTCCCTGATTGTGACCGTCCCGTCCTCAAAGGTCTGATGATCGACAGTTATGCAGAACGGGGTGCCTATCTCGTCATACCGCCTGTACCTCCTTCCAATACTCCCCGCAGTATCGAGTTCCGTGTATATACCATGCTCTCTGAGCTCCCCTGCTATTCTCTCAGCCTCCTCAATGAACTTCTCTCTTGAAAGCAGCGGAAGAACTGCCACCTGCACTGGAGCGAGGTACCTTTTCAGTCTCAGCACCTTCCTCTCCTCTCCATCCACGTGATCGACGTCAAACGCGTGCTCGAGGACGGCGTAGGTTATCCTGTCGAGACCAAACGACGGTTCTATAACGTGTGGAATGACCTTTTCTCCGTGTATCTCCTCTTCAACCTCCCTGATCTCGAAGAACTCCGATGTTACCGTTATCTCCTCACCGTCAACAACAACCGTAACCTCTTCTCCCACAGAGTCGAGCTTCGAGAGCTCTTCCGCAATCTTCTTGGCCCTGTCCTTGAACACCGGCCCCAGCTTGGCGAGATTTGCAACCACCTTCTTTTTCCTGACTTTCACAGGCTCTTCATACGGGATAAAAACGCTCAGATCCTCCTTGCTGTACTTTGAATGTCTCGATAGGTCGTAGTCACCTCTATCAGCTATTCCCACGACCTCTATCCACCCGTAGCTCAGCAGGACTTCGGCGTCCCAGCAGTCAACGGCATAGTGTGCCCTCTCGTCGTCCTTGTGCTGTCTGAACCTGAGCCTCCTTTCGTCTATACCCGCAGCAAGGAGGAATCTCCTCGTCTTCCCGACAAAGTACGCGAGAAGCTCGTGAGCTATGATTCCTCTCTCGACTGCCTCCCTGAGCGTTATCCTGTGCTCCTTGTCGAACTTGTCCACGAGAGTTACGACATCGTCAGCGTATCTGTGAAAGTCAGGATGCTTCTTTTGTCCCGGGTGACAGAAAAACTCGAGTTCTGCTTGGTTGAACTCTCTGAGCCTTATGACTCCCTGTCTCGGACTTATCTCGTTTCTGTACGCTCTCCCTATTTGCGCCACGCCGAAAGGCAGCTTGTGCCTGAAGTAGTCTGAAAGCCTTTTGAAGGCGATGAATATCCCCTGCGCCGTTTCAGGGCGGAGGTAACCCTTCTTTCCCCTTCCAGGACCTATCTTCGTTTCGAACATCAGGTTGAAGTGTTCCGGCTCTTTGAACCTTCCTCCGCACTCGCACCTCAGGTCGAACTCGTCTACAACCGCCTTCACAGCGTCAATTGTCGGATCCACCTCGAGATTGAGCTTCTCCTTGACGTAGTGGTCCGCCCTGAAAACTCTTCCACACTCCGAGCACTCGATGGCAACGTCCGTAAACCCTCCCGCATGCCCTGAGGCGATGAACACTTCCTCGATTCCTATTGTCGGTGTGTCTATTTCCACGCTCCGCTCGTTCACGACAAAAAAGTCCCTCCAGAGGTTCTCTATTTTCCTCCTGAGTCCGTTTCCGAGAGGAGCGTAATCGATGAAACCGGCCATACCTCCGTAAATCTCAAATGACTGCCAGATAAATCCCCTTCTGACGAGCATTTCCATAATCTGGCTCATGGGCTTTACTTGCCCTGTGTAAGATTTAAAGATTTTCATGATTCTGCAGCGCTAAGTGGTTTTGCAGGTTTGATGCTGGTATTTTCCTGATTCCCCGTGGTGTCAGGCTGTTTTGAATTTTGCGCGATTTACTTCTCATTCTGCCAAAACGGGACACTCAGATGCAGTCGCACATCTTATTATCAGCGGTTTTTATAGCATAAACTTTTAATTTTCACTTCTTTCTTTCCAGAAATAAAGCCAGTTTATTTTTATTCTCTCACTTCTCCCTGACAGATTTCCTTAAATTCAGTAAAAAGCTCATAAAAAATCCACAATCCAAAAATAACCCTCAGGATAAAAGTCGCACGACGTTATAAATAACTCGCATCACCGGAGGTTCGCTGCAGTATTTAAACGAAAGAAGCGGGAAGAAAGCTTTTTAAATGAATCTGAGGGAATATTACCGGAGGTGTTGGAGGGCAAGAGGGTAATTCAGGAGAGGTTAAAACTTCTGTTAAAATCAGACCTTGAAGGGATTGAAAGGAGTTCAACTCTTATTCCCCAAGCATCTCTTACGAAGTCTCCGACCGTTAATGTTAAGATTTCTTCGGGTCTGCAAGCCAAGTCTAAGTGGCACATTATCAAAGCCGGATCTCTTT
>NZ_JBPLZQ010000048.1:0-8775 GCF_054018175.1 Geoglobus sp. | reverse complement strand
TGGACTGTACGTTTTTCACTCGCTTTGCATACACGGAGGTGGGCTGAGGTTAGCCATAGTGTATTACAGCATCGTGAGGGTGTTTGACTGGATTTCATTCAAGCTTACAGGAAAGCGGGTAGGTGTTGACAGGAAACATTACGTGAGTTACGGAAACGCATCTGCATACGCCATAGGGATGATTCACGGTGTGGGCGCGGAAACTCCCTCGCAAATGTACATGTTCGCGTTAACGCTCACGGCGGGAATGCGAAGCAGCAAAATTGCTGCGGTGATAATACTCGCTTTTGCGGCTGGCCTTGTTATGACAAACACTTTGATGGGAATTCGTGGAGCTTACGGGTACGTTACTGCTGGAAAGCGTGTTTACAGGTACCTCGCCATTTTCACGGCCGTGTTCAGTATTGCTCTGGGACTGTTTTTCATGTTCGGATCTGGACTGCCGGACCCCGTTACCCCGTAGGATTTGCAGGTGGTATGTGTGAGGTGGAAACCTCAGCTCACGTTCGTTTCTTCTTGGAACCGGGCCAGCAAATGCAGTTTTCAAGATGTGCGGGAACCCAGTTTTTCGTTCCGCTTCCCGAACAGTGCGCAAAGCTTTAAATGTTTTTTGGCGTACAGTTCTCTATGGCGGAGGATATGAACAGGGCAATTCTCAGGGCGCTTGCGGAACTTGGCAGACCGGCAAAGTCGAAGGAGATTGCCGAGAAGATGGGAGTTCCAACGTCAAAGGTATCCTGCAGGCTTGCACCGCTCAGAAAAAAGGGGTTGATCGCCTCTCCCGAGAAGGGGCTCTACGTGATAACCGAGGAAGGTAAGAAGCTGGTCGAATGATAATTGGCGTTCTGCACCTAAAACCACTCCCCGGAAGCCCCCACCACTCGGATTTCGACGAGGTTATCGAGCACGCCGTTCGAAATGCCGTCAGACTCGAGGAGGGTGGAGTCTCGGCAATACTCGTGGAGAATTTCGGAGACGCACCGTTTCTGATGGAGGTAGGTAAGGAAACTGTTGCCTGCATGACTGCAGTTGTAAAGGAAATAGTGAGCGAAGTTTCGCTGCCGATCGGTGTAAACGTTCTCAGAAACGACGCCATAGCCGCCGCTGCAGTGGCCAAGGCCGTAAAGGCTGACTTCATAAGGGTGAATCAGGCCATATTCCCCTCTATAATGCCAGAAGGTCTGTCAAGCCCGGTTGCCGGAGAGCTCGCGAGGTTCATGCGGGCCATAGACCTGAGAGCCATGGTCTTCGCGGATGTCGGCGTCAAGCACGCCGTCCACGTGGCGAGCCTTGAGGATTATGCAGAGAATATCGAGCGCAGCTTCGCAGACGCGGTAATCGTGACGGGAACATCAACCGGAAGTCCGCCGAATACAGGGGATGTGAGACTATTTAGAGAGTTATTTTCCATGCCCGTTCTCGTGGGAAGTGGCGTGAACGACAGAAACATCCTCGAGTTCTCCAAGTACGCTGACGGCTTTATAGTGGGGAGCTACTTCAAAAAGCAGGGAGAGGTGGACGTTGAGAGGGTCAGAAAGCTGTGCAGCCTACTGGCTTAGCCACCTCTTTTTGAGCTCCTGAAACGTTCCGCTTTCGACACTCTCCCTTATCTGCTCCATCAGGTTCATCATGAAGTAAACGTTGTGGTATGAGGCGAGCCTGAAGAACGTCAGCTCGCTGGCCTTGAAGAGGTGTCTCAGATAAGCTTTTGAGTACGTCTGGCAGACGAAGCAGTCGCAGCTCCGGTCTATTGGTGAGCGATCCGTCCTGAACTCGCTCCTCTTGATGTGTATCCTGAACTTGCTTCTCCTGCTCCCGCCGCTCTCCGGGGATACGAACACCACACCTCTCCTCGCCCATCTCGTTGGAGTCACGCAGTCGAAGGTGTCCACACCCCTTTCAACCGACTCGAATATGTCGTCTATTCCCCCTATTCCGAGGAGGTGCCTCGGCCTTTCGGGGTCGAGCTCCGGGATTATCCACTCCAGGATGTTCAGCATGTCCCTCTTGCTTTTCCCCAGTGATCCACCTATTCCAAAGCCATCAAATGGCAGGGAGGAGATGAATCTGGCCGATGCTATTCTGAGGTCCCTGTATTCTCCTCCCTGAACTATTCCGAATATTTTCTGTTGTCTGTTGTAGCTCTCCAGACACCTCAATGCCCATTTGTGGGTTCTCTCCATGGCCTTCTTCGTGTAGCCATAGTCCGAGAGCGGAGAGGTGCACTCGTCGAAGGCGAAGATTATGTCGCTTCCCAGGTTGGACTGGATTTTCATGCTCTTCTCCGGCGTGAGTCGAACCTTCCTGCTGTAGAGCGGGTCTCTGAAGGTGACGCCATCGTCGTCAACGTACGCCCACTTTTCTCCCCTGAACTCCACTTCCCTGAGCCCCTCGAGGAATATGTTGTTGGCAATCTTCCCCACGCCATGCTCCTTTCCGAAGCCGAGAGAGAAGGCCTGAAATCCGCCCGAATCGGTCATCACTATTCCGTCAAAGCTCATGAACCTGTGTATGCCCCCGTACTCCCTTATCAGCTCATCTCCCGGCTTCATGTGAAGGTGGTAGGTGTTGGCGATGACTGCCTGAACCCCCATTTCCTCGAGATCCCTTCCATCCAGGCCCCTCACGCTTGCCAGCGTCGCCACAGGGATGAAAGCAGGGGTGTCGAGCCTCTTCCCGTTTACCTTCAGAACTCCTCTCCTCGCCATGCCATCCTCGGCAGTGATGGAGAATTTCACAGGAATTCTGTTTCGGAGTGGCTATTAAATTACTTTTGCTGGTGCTTGAAGAATGGGTTGCCCGTCCCGTTTTGCAACACTCGGTCAGGTGTTCACAGCTGTCACAAGTTTGCTGGTGGAAATTTGACCTTCTGCACGAGAAGCTCTCTCAAATTCTCCCATCATGCAAAGAAACCCCGCAGTTTCCTGAGAAACGAGCTTCTAAAAAAGCTGAGATGTGCAAAGTTTTTCGGGGCTATCTTTATATTTGTGCCACCGGTAAAATCAGAGCATGAAAATTCTCGCAATAAAGAACCACAGGGCCGAGGGGCTCGGGTATATCGAGGAGCTCTTCGCTCAGAAGGGCGTTGAGTACGAATACGTCGAGGCCTGGAACGGTGAGAGGAAGGAGGATGGGGATGCGTACGTAATCCTTGGCGGTCCGATGGGAGTTTACGAGGCGGGGAAGTATCCGTTTCTGAAGTGGGAGATGGAGCTCATCAGGAGGGAAGCTGGAAGAAAGCCCATTCTCGGAATATGCCTTGGAGCTCAGCTGATTGCAGGGGCTTTCGGTAAGAAGGTCTACCCTTTCAGGAAGGAGATCGGCTGGTTCCACGTGACCAGGGTGGAGGACGACCCGATTTTCGACGGATTTCCGGAGAGGATAGAGGTGTTTCAGTGGCACGGTGACACGTTCGACCTGCCTGATGGAGCCAGGTTGATATTCACGGGGGATGTGGTCAGGAATCAGGGTTTCAGGGTTGGGGAGGCAGTAGGCATTCAGTTTCACCTCGAGATGACCCTCGAGCTCATAGAGAAGTGGGTTAAGACCACGGAGGGGGTACCGGAGAGCATAATCGACGAGAGTGCCGACAAGATAGAGGAACACAACAGGCTGTGCGAGATAATGATCGATAACTTCGTACGGGAAATCGAGAAAAAGCACAACATTTAAACATTTCATTTCCTTAGATTCAGCGGAGGTGGTTAATTTGGTGAGCATAAACGAGATGGCCCTGGACATTGTTGAGGACATGCTCGATTTTGAGGAAGAGCTCAGAATTGAATCCAAGAAACTTGAGAACGGTGCGACAGTAATAGACTGCGGTGTGAACGTCCCAGGAAGCTACAACGCGGGGATAATGTACACCGAGATCTGCATGGGTGGTCTGGCGAGCGTTGACATCGTCGTTGACTACGTGAACGACATTCCGTTCGCGTTCATAACCGAGTACACGGATCACCCTGCAATAGCGTGTCTCGGCAGCCAGAAAGCAGGCTGGGCCATAAGCGTGGACAAGTACTTCGCCATGGGGAGTGGACCTGCAAGGGCCCTCGCGCTCAAGCCGAAGAAGACATACGAGCAGATAGAGTATGAGGACGATGCTGACTATGCTGTCATAGCCCTCGAGGCCAGCAAGCTGCCCGACGAGAAGGTAATCGAGTACATCGCCAAGGAGTGCGATGTTGAGCCGTCCAATGTGTATGCTGTTGTCGCCCCAACCGCGAGCATAGTGGGAAGCGTGCAGATCTCCGGCAGAATTGTCGAGACGGGTATCTACAAGATGGCCGAGATCGGTTACGATCCCAAGAAGATTCTTTACGGTGCGGGCAAGTGTCCGATCGCTCCGATCCTTGAGGACGACTTGAAGGCAATGGGTGCCACGAACGACAGCATGATGTACTACGGAAGCGTGTACCTCACCGTTACGGAGTACGATGAGATCCTCAAGAACGTGCCGAGCAACACCAGCAGAGACTACGGAAAGCCGTTCTACGAAATATTCAAGGCTGCCAACTACGACTTCTACAAGATCGATCCACACCTCTTCGCTCCCGCGCAGATAGTCATAAACGACAAGTCAACCGGAAAGACCTATGTCCACGGGAAGCTTAACGCTGAAGTGCTGCTGAAGAGCTACCAGATTGTAACAGAGTGAAACACAACCTTTTTCTTTTTCCCCTTTCCACTTTCTCTCATGGAGGTCGTCAGGAGGGTTTTTAAGAGTGCTGATGGTCTGGAGGTCCCTGCCTTCCACGTTTCCGGTGGTGGTGAGAGGGCCGTTATCGTGGTTCACGGCTACTCATCCTCCAAGTCCGAGTGGCTCGGCTTTTCCTATGAACTCGCGGAGAGGGGGGCAGAGGTTTTCGCCATTGACCTGCGGGGCCATGGAGAGAACCCCAACCCTCTGGACGAGAACGTCCTTGCCGACGTTGAGGGGGTTATCGGGGCGCTGAGGGGAGAGTATGGAGAAGTCTACGCAGTCGGACACTCTCTCGGAGCGCTTCTGAGCCTGAACAGCTCGGCGGACTTCGTGTATGCGATCTCTCCACCGCTCTCTGCGAAGCTCCCTCCAGAGCCCGTGTTCATGCTCAGGCTGAACTCCTGCAGGGTGAGGGAGAGGGACGAGGGCGTGCTGTTCAGAATCCTCGACAGGCACACACCTCCAGAGAGGAATGAGAACGCGGTCATCTTTTACGGAACAGGTGAGTCTAAGGGAATTCAGATGGGTATACGGGCATGGGCTGAAGGCAGAAAGGTCAGGGTTGTCGAGGTGGGCGAGAATCAGGCATCACTGCCGGAAATCGACGTGGATCCAGAAAAGCTGAAAAGTTATCTGCCGAACTTCACCAGCCACCTCTCCGTGGTTACGGCAGGAAAAATATTGGGGGAAATCAGATTTTAACGATCTTCCCCTCTCCACCGACAAGTACGTCTCCAACCCAGCCCTCCTCTGTTTTCCTGAAGGTTGGCAGAAGGTCGAAGTTTCCTCCTATCTTTATCGTGCCGCCCTTCATGTCTCCTCCCACGTATCCGCAGTTTCCATGTATTACTATCTCTCCGCCCTTCATCTCGGTCCCTATGAAGTCACCTGCGGAGCCCCTTATCTCTATCACGCCCCCCGCCATCTTCTCTCCGATGTAGTTGCCCGCGTTTCCTTCGATTGTTATCCTTCCGCCCTGCATTCCCGTGACGTCTCCGTAGTAAGCGCAGCCTATCAGGTTCTTAGCATCCCCCTTCACCACGATCTCTCCGTCCTTCATCTCAGCTCCGAGCCAGTCGTCGGCGCTTCCTTCGATTGTTATCCTTCCACCCTTCATGTAGGCGCCGCAGTTAGCCCCAACGCTACCCTTTACAACGATCTCTCCATCGCTCATTCCGGTGCCTATCCACTTTACCTTAGAGAAGTCGCCTTCGAGCACGAGCTTCCTATCATCTCCCTGCTTCTCTATCTCGAACAACTCCTCGAGGCTCTTCTCGAGCTTGCCGTACCACACCTTGAAGCTCCTTACCTCCTCAAGGCTCTTCTCCGCAAGGTCCGGCGTCAGCTCCGCTTCAACGCTAACCTCAAACTCGAACTTCGGCTTCAGGATGAGCATTTCAGTTCACCTCCAGCCTCTCGGGGTTCCTCATCCAGTAATCGTCAACACCGTAGTTCCTCCTCTCGACGCTGTAGTACTCGAAGAAGCTGTTCAGATCCTCGTCTATCGCCTGCATGTCCACCCTCTTCCTTGCATCTACCCAGTAGGTCCTGCCCCACGTTTCAGCGACGATCGCACCGTCTTTGACCACGATCTCTCCTCCCTTGATGGTGTAAACGGGTCTTCTGAACTCGGTGTTGATGACGTCGTACTGCGCAGATGGATCAATCTCCGCCGGGTTGATGTTGTAGATTGCTATGTCAGCATCAGCCCCGACACCGAGGTGGCCCTTGTTCTCGAGCCCGAGGACCCTCGCGGGCAGGCTCCTGGTCATCTGCACGACCTCGTACAGACTCTTCTCCACATCAATGGCCGCGAGACTAGTCGCCTTCTGCACGTAGGGGCTGACCCTCTCGAGTTCCTTCTCCCTCATCCTCCTGCTCATCAGCATCGCCATTATGTACGGGTACTCGGTGTATGGCCCACCGTTTGGATAGTCAGTGGAGAGCACGACCTTGTCACTGTCCACGAGCAGGCCGAGCTCCAAGCCAATCGCCCACTGGAGCGCATGCACTGGATTCTTCGGAAGGTAGACTATCGGCACTATACCTGCACCACCCTCGATCTCGCTGTCCTTGTTGCTCCATCTCGCACCGGTCAGCTTGTGCAGCGTGAACTGGAATGGTGCATCTCCGGTCATTGCGGTTGCGTGGCCGAATATGGGCTGACCCATGTCTATGGTGATGTTGTCCATCGAGTTCACGACCTTGGCAATCTCCTCAGCCCCGCTCGCCACGTCTCTCCACGAGCTCCCCGCATAGGCGTTGAACTGGACGTGCGTCACGTGCAGAACCTGTCTGTTGTCGTTCTTAATCCCGGAGACGAGCTTCATCGTCTCTATGGTGGTCTGGTAGTTGCCCGGAACTCCGAGGTTGTTGCAGTGGAGGTGAACGGAGTGAGGGAGGTTGAGCTCCTCATTTGCCTTTACAAGTTCGGTAATTATCTCCCTCGGCGTTACTCCGAAGTTTGGCACCTCGTCGTCCAGGCTCCTCACGTTACTGCCATACATCCAGGCCTCCACTCCCCCGGGGTTCACGACCTTGACTCCAAACCCCTTCGTCCTCTCGAGGGCCCATGCTATGAACGCCCTCAGCTTCTCCCTGTCCTTCTCGGCAGTGAACCTGAAGATTGGATGCCAGTTCCCGAAAACAGGCAGGGCTGCCTTATCAACTACCGGAATTGCATCAAGCTCCTCATGGGTGTGGGGGCTGCCTATCGGCGGGCTCGCGGCCTCGACGGCAGTGGTATAACCGATCCTCGCGTACTCGTAACCGATTGCAGGAGAGGTGAGCAGAACCCTACCCATAGAGGCCCTGAGCTTTCCAGCCGTGTGCCTGACGATCCTCATTTCCTCGGGTCTCATGGTTCTGCCCGTGTTGATCTTGCTGCCGGCTATGTGAGCGTGCATGTCCACACCGCCGGCGAGAACGAGCTTGTTGTTAGCGTCAATCACCTGGCACTCGTTCTTGTTAACCTCGCTCTCATCCACAATCTTTCCGTCCTTGACGAAGATGTCCATCTTTTCCCCGTCAATCCCGTTCTTGGGATCGATAACAATCCCGTTCTTAATCCAGAGCATTTTCATCACCCTTCGAGCTTCTCCTCCACAATCCTGAGCATCTCGTGCAGGATCTTCTCGTCGCTCCAGTAGGGCGAGTCAACGAGCTTCTTAACTCTGAGCACGATTCCGTCCATCCTGTAGACGTTGCCCTCAGCCTCTATGCCTGCAACCGCAGAGGGAATCACCACATTTGACAGCAGCGTCGTCATGTTGGGGAACGGGTCGATCTGTATGACCGGGATCCTCTTCATGTGCTCCACAGCCCTCCTCGGGAAGTGGGCGGCAGGATCGCTCGACACCACGAGCATTGCGTCACAGTCTTTTCTGAGGAGCATCTCAACCGCTGAGAACTCTGCCGGTGAGAACCTCGGATACCCGCGGCTGAAGTCAATCGCGTACTGGTACCCTACCTCCCACGCAGGAACCTCTCCCGCTCCAACGACGTTGTAGTGTCCCCTCATCGGCCAGATTATCCATCTCGCGTATCTGTTCAGCAGCTGAATCAGCTTGACGGCGTTTTCAACGTTCCTGTCCCTTCCCCTCGACTGGGTAACTCCGAGGCCGTAGAAGATCACTCCGTACTTCGCGCTCTTCATCTCCTCGGCAAGCTCCGCAAGCTCCTCCTTCGGAACACCTCCAACCTCGTCAGCATCTATGTCCTCTCCCTTAACCAGCGCTCTTAATGCCGAGATTACCGCGTAATCTGAGCCGGGCTTTATCTGGATGAACCTGTCGGCCATGCCCGCCGACTTGGTCTTTCTCACGTCCACGACGATGACCTTCCTGTCCTTCCTGTTCTTTATCAGGAACCCCTTGGCCATAACGCTGTACCTCGTGGGGTGTCTTGGGTGAGCTTCAAGCGGGTTGCTTCCCCAGAATATCACCATGTCTGCCCTGTTCTTTACAGCTCCGAGAGAACCACCTGGAAGACCCTCCTCTATGACTGCAAGCGTTCCTGGAGCGTGGCAAACGCTCGCGCACTGATCGTAAACGCCCCTCACCTTCTCGGTCAGC
>NZ_JBPLZQ010000047.1:0-2485 GCF_054018175.1 Geoglobus sp. | reverse complement strand
CGTCGGAACGCTTGGCCTGAGGGAGAGCCTCACGCTTTCTGGAGATCCGTACAACAGGGTGATCAATGAGTGTGCGAGGGGCTACAAGAGGGTCGTTCTCAACAACCTGTGGTACTTCGCAGAGGACTACGACAGAAAGGCCGTGCTCGGAATGCTCGAGTCAATGGCGGTGAGTGCCAGGAAAAACGAGTCGGTAATCCTCGTGATTTTTGCCAAGGGTATGTTTGAACCAACTTTCGAAACTGCTGTGAAGCAGGTGGTGGATGGTGTTATTGAGCTCAGTCTGAGGGAGGCAGAAACGGAAATTCAGAGGAGGATGAAGATCATAAAGCTCAAGAGGACTCTCGTTCCGAAGACGATATTCAGGTACGACATAACTGACAGAGGTATCAGGATGGAGTCGGTTACGAGAGTGCTATGAGAATCTATCAGGGGAAAATAAGGGTGGAAAACCTCAGGGATTTCCTGAGCAAAATACCGGACGGATGCGTTCTTGTGAACGCGGACTACGTCGTCGACATCGACACAGTAAGATTCGCCGCAGAGAAGGCGCTGAAAATGTGGGAGGGCGGGAGGAGGGTTGCAAGGACCCTCTCCATGGAGGTGCTGCTCCACATAGCAGCCACGAGACAGATCAACCAGGCGCTGAAAATTGGGGTGAGGGAAGGGGAGAACAGTGTGGTCGTTGTGGACATCTGCGGGTGCAGGGATCTGCTGGAAAGTCTCGGATTTGAGGAGCAGAATGTCCTTAGGATGGACGAAGAGAAGGTCAGAAGAATCTCTGACTTTTACGGAATTAGCGATGAGGAACTGAGGATTGTGGGAGCGAGCAGGATCGGGCTCCTCGTCAGGGAGAGGATGGCACTCTTCGCGGTTTCAAAATAGTTTTTTATTTTCTGAAGAACTCTTTTTCCATGAGCCACAATGAAATTGTAAGGGCCGCAGAACTGCTCGCAAGGGCCAGGCACGCGGTCGTATTTACCGGTGCTGGCGTGAGTGCGGAAAGCGGAATCCCGACATTCAGGGGGACCGACGGGTTATGGGAGAAGTATGATCCTGAAGAGGTGGCATCAATTCACGGTTTCAGGAGGAACCCCAGGGCATTCTGGAAATTCGCAAGAGACCTGATGGTTAAGGTTAACGCGAAACCTAACCCTGCCCATCACGCTATAGCCGAGCTGGAGAAAATGGGGATCGTCAAGGCGGTCATAACTCAGAACATCGACCTGCTTCATCAGAGGGCAGGTAGTAGGAAGGTTTACGAACTCCACGGTTCGATGGAGCTGGTGGACTGCCTGGATTGTGGGAGGGTCTACAGATGGCAGGACGTTGAGGAGAAGCTCGTCAGGGGAGAGCCAGTAACCTGCGATTGTGGTAGCCCGTACCTCAAACCGAGAGTTGTTCTTTTCGGTGAACAGCTCCCTTCAGCAACGCTTAACGCTGCGATAGAGGAGAGCAGGAAGTGCGACGTCTTTGTTGTTGTGGGCTCATCGCTCGTTGTTTATCCGGCTGCTCACCTTCCGGTTTATGCCAGAAACAGTGGTGCCAAACTGATAATGGTGAATGCCGAAAGAACACACATGGATGGTATTTTCGATGTGGTGATACATGGAAAGGCTGGAGAAATCCTGCCGAAGATCGTTGAGGTGGTTAAACGGCTGAAGGGATTAAATGGGGATAAGAAATAAACCGAAAAAAATTAAAGTTTTTTAAAAATTTATCACTCTGGAATCACAAAGTTCATAAATTATGCTCTCAAAATTGAAACACTTCTGCTCAAGAGGTGTGGTTATGATTGACAGTAATATTTTCGAGAAGATGCTCAGAAAGACGAGAATTTTCAAGAACAGAGATGTGCTGAGACACTCCTACACACCCGAGTACCTTCCTCACAGGAAGGAACAGATAGAGGCAATAGCCTCGATACTTCTCCCAGCTCTGCAGGGTGAGACGCCGTCAAACATTCTCATATACGGGAAAACCGGTACCGGGAAGACTGCAACTGTTAAATTTGTAGGGAGGCAGCTTGAAGAAGCGAGCAAAAAGATGAACGTTCACTGTTATGTTCACTACCTCAACTGCGAGATCATCGATACCCAGTACAGGGTCCTCGCAACCCTCGCAAAGGTTCTGGGCAAGAGCGTTCCGATGACCGGATGGCCCACAGATCAGGTCTACGAGGAGCTCAGGCAGGCGATAGATGCGAGGGACCAGACGATAATTATCGTCCTCGACGAGATTGACAAGCTGGTCAAGAAGGGAGACGACGTCCTCTACAACCTGTCGAGGATAAACTCCGAGCTTGAGAATGCGAGGGTGAGTCTCATCGGCATTTCAAACGACCTGAAGTTCAAGAACTTCCTCGATCCGAGGGTTTTGAGCTCGCTCAGTGAGGAGGAGATCGTTTTTCCACCATACAACGCCACCCAGCTGGAGGACATCCTCGCCCAGAGGGCAGAGCTTGCATTTTATGAGGGTGTGCTTG
>NZ_JBPLZQ010000046.1:0-27598 GCF_054018175.1 Geoglobus sp. | reverse complement strand
TCTGAATCTCCCGTTATTATCCTTTCAGCACCGCTGGCAATTGCTATTCCCGCAATCAGAATGTCGAGAGCATTTACTGCTTTTCCAACCGCCATCAACCTTGCTGCGATGCTGCTTGATTCATTGGCAGCATTTATGTCAAAGGGCAGTATTCTGATCTCAGAAAGAAATCTCCTGAGGATTTTTTCCTCTCTCCTGCTTTTCTTTCTCTTCAACCCTGTCATTATCTCGTGGTAAGTTATTACTGTTATCGCTATCTCATCTCCGTCATCCACCAGATCACGTGCGGCATCGACACCCCTGAGATAGTCTATGATATAGCTCGTATCCAGAACAATCATATTCTCAACCTTGCTGATTTTCTGGATTCAAGGCATTTTTCAATCTCATCAAGAACCTCGCCATCTCTCAGGATTCCAAAGTATTTACTTATGCTGGTGTTTCTCCTCTCGAGGAGTTTTTCTATCACATCGCTGAAACTCTCACCTTCGCCCTTCATCTCCAGTAGCCTGTTGTAAACATCATCTCTGATCGAAATTGTCTTCATGCACTTATGTGTGCATACACGAATATATTACACTTTCTGGATTACCGTTTACAGCCTTAACAACATCATTCAAAAAAGGTAAGGGCTGTTGCCCGCTCTGTGGAATCCCCATCACTGCTCAGGGGACGCATGGCCGGCGGGCATAACTCCAAGGTCAGCAAAGTATTTAATCCTTTCCGAAGAGGAGTTGAACCGGTGGGAGAGGAAAGGATCAGGGAGAGTGAAGCTGCCAGCAGGAACGTGCTCCTCCTCGGAATCGTGAGCTTTCTGAACGACATGTCCAGTGAGATAATCCTCCCGATACTTCCGTTTTTCCTGAGGAGTTTTGGCGCAGGCTACACCGGAATTGGAGTGGTGGGAGGGATAATTGACGGGTTCGGAAACCTGGTGAAGGTCCTCTCCGGATACCTTTCCGACAGAATTGGGAACAGGAAGCACATGGTCTTCTCTGGCTATCTGATATCCCAGATGTCGAAGCTCGCCCTGTCGCTCTCGAGTTCCACTGCGATGGCCGGACTTTTTGTGGCACTCGACAGGGTGGGTAAGGGGATCAGAACGTCTCCAAGGGATGCGCTGCTCGCAGAGTCCGGAATGAGGAGTGGAAAGGCCTTCGGACTCCACAGGATGATGGACACCCTTGGAGCGGTGCTTGGAACATCACTGGCCCTCCTCCTCATGTACCTCGGATTCAACTACGGAAACGCCATACTGCTGGCAGCGTTGATCGGGTTTTTTGCGGTCGTGCCGCTGATTTTTGTCAGGGAGACTGCCCATCCGGTCAAAAATCCTGAAATCTCGCTCAGACTCAGGAGGTTTGCGGTGTTCTCATTCTTCGTAGGGCTTGCCAACCTGAGCTACATGTTCTTCCTGCTTAGGGCCGGCAGCCTCGGCATTCCGACGGCCATCGGCATGTACCTTGCTTTTAACGTCGTTTATGCCATATTTTCCTACCCCTTCGGTGTGATCGCCGAGAGAATCGGGAAGACGAGGAGCCTCTCTCTGGGCTACCTCTTCATGGTCGCTGCGTCAGTCCTCATGTTCATTGGTGGATCAGCTTACATTCTGCTCGCGGGCTTCGTTTTTTACGGGCTTTACATGTCCGTCGTCGAAGCGCAGCAGAGAGCCCTCGCCTCAGACCTGAGCGTCTCATACGGATTCGGAATAGGGACGTACCATTTCATATTCGGGATCTCGACCATAATCGGAAACACGATAGCGGGGGCGATTGCGGACATCTCCCTCAACTTAGTTTTCGCGTATTCCGCGACAGTCTCACTCCTCGTTGCGGTGTGCTACGCAATCATCAAGTTTTAAATATTGAGCAAGCAACCCTGCGGTCATGAGGTACAAGGTCGCGGTTCTCGGAGCTACCGGGATGGTGGGCCAGAAGTTCATCCAGCTCCTCGAGGACCACCCGTGGTTTGAGATCTCCGCACTGATGGCGAGTGAGAGGAGGGTGGGCAAGGCCTACGGAGAGGAGGTCCAGTGGCTGGTCTCTGAGGATGTGCCGGAAGCTGTGAGGGACATGGAAATGCTGCCAATGGACCCGAAAAAGGTCGACGCTGACATTGTCTTCTCAGCGCTCCCGTCTGACGTTGCTAAGGAGGTCGAGGCCAGGTTCGCGTCTGCCGGTTTTGTGGTTGCAAGCAACGCATCTGCCTACAGAATGGAGAGCGATGTTCCCCTCGTGATTCCCGAAGTCAATCCGGACCACCTCGGTCTGATAGAGGTTCAGAGGAGGAACAGGGGCTGGGACGGTTTCATCGTAACAAATCCGAACTGCACGACCATCGTGCTCGTGCTCACGCTCAAACCCCTGATGGATCTGGGCCTGAGCGAGGTTAGCGTCGCCACAATGCAGGCCCTCAGTGGTGCCGGCTATCCGGGCGTCCCCTCAATGGCAATCACCGACAACGTCATCCCCTTCATAAAGGGGGAGGAGGATAAGGTTGAGACTGAGCCGCTCAAGCTTCTGGGGAGATTTGATGGAGAAAAGGTCAGTTTCGCAGACCTTAGAGTGTCTGCCTCCTGCCACAGGGTTCCCGTGCTCGACGGACACACTGAGGCGGTATTTGCGAGGTTCGATAGAAGCGTGGAGGTGGAGGAGGTCGTGGAGGCTTTCAGCAAGCTTGAACCCATCAGGGGTCTCCCCACCTCTCCGGAAAGGGTGATCGTGGTGAGAGACGAGCCCGACAGGCCCCAGCCGAGGCTTGACAGAGACGCAGGGAACGGAATGAGCGTCGTGGTCGGCAGGGTCAGGAAGGATGGTGACAGGGGTGTGAAGTACATAGCAATGGGCCACAACACGGTCAGGGGGGCCGCGGGAGCGAGCATACTCAACGCTGAGCTCATGGTCAAGGAAAAGTTAATATAGTGGTTGGTTTTGGGGAGTTTAAAAACAAGGAGGTAGATGGAAATGGCAGAAAATGCGGTGTTTGTCGGAAACAAGCCTGTAATGAACTACGTTCTGGCTGTGCTGACGCAGTTCAACAGCGGCATTAAGGAAGTCGCCGTAAAGGCAAGGGGAAGGGCAATAAGCAGGGCTGTCGATGTTGCAGAGATAGTCAGGAAGAGGTTCCTTCCGGATGTTGAGGTAAAGGACATCAGGATCTCAACCGAGAGGGTTGAGAGCGAGCAGGGAGAGGCAAACGTTTCTGCAATTGAGATTATCCTTGCCAAGAAGGAGTAACTCTTTTATTTTATTTTGTTCGCTGATCGGCAGCTTCTGCTTCTGCTCTGTCGGGATTTCGCCTTCTGCTTTCTGTTTTTCAAAATCTTTTTAAAGCAGGCAGCCAATAGCAGGAGCGATGATTGACAGTTATCCCACGCTCGATGATGTGAATTTTGCCGGAAAGAAGGTTCTGATGAGGATCGACATAAACGCGCCCATAGTGGATTCGGAGATAATGGACACGACGAGATTCAGGAGTCACGTGCCGACAATAGAGGAACTCGAGGACTGCAAACTCGTGTTGCTGGCTCATCAGTCGAGACCCGGAAAAAAGGACTTCACAACGCTGAGCAGGCACGCAGAGGTGCTTTCAAGACTGCTCGACAGGGATGTGGTTTACGTGGACGAACTGTTTTCCGAGTGCGCTTTGAAGAGAATTTCCTAGATGGAGGAGGTAGACATACTCCTGCTCGAAAACGTGCGTTTCTACTCGGAGGAGGAGCTCAAAAAGAGCCCCGAAGAGCACGCCCAGTCACACATGGTTACGAGGCTGTCGAAGCACTTCGACCTTTACGTCAATGATGCGTTTTCAGCCTCTCACAGAGCGCACGCAAGCCTCGTCGGATTCCCTGTGGTTTTGCCGTCAGTTGTTGGAAGACTCGTTGAGCGCGAGATTTCGGCCCTCAACACGGCCCTGAGAAGCGACGGCAGAAAGGCGTTCGTGCTCGGTGGTGCGAAGATCAGCGATTCTGTGAAGGTGATGAAGAACGTGCTTGAAAACGGCATCGCCGAGAAGGTGTTCCTGACAGGAGTTGTGGCCAACTACTTCCTGATGCTGTCTGGAGTGGATATTGGCGAAAAGAACGTCAGGGTCGTCGAAGATAACAGGGAGGGTATAGATGATGCGGAGATGAAGGAGCTCTTTGAGAGACACAGGGAGAGAATCGCCCTTCCGGTTGACTTCGGCGTCGAGGTTGACGGACAGCGCATCGATTTGAGCATCGAGGAGTTCGAAAAGATGGATGAAAAGCCGGCTATCAAGGATGTCGGCAGGGAGACGGTAAGGCTTTACTCGGAGGAGATTGAAAGGTACGACGTCGCGGTCATAAACGGACCGGCCGGTGTTTTCGAGGAGGAGGAATTCGCTTACGGAACATTCGAGATCCTTAAAGCGGTTTCAAGAGCCGGTTTTTCGGTTGTAGGTGGGGGGCACATCTCATCTGCCGCAAGACTTGCCGGGCTCGACGAAAGGGTGAGTCACGTTTCCACCGGGGGCGGAGCAAGCATAAGGTTTCTGAGCGGAGAAAAGCTGCCGGCACTCGAGGTTATAAAGCGCTACTGGGCGGAGAAGTGGAGTCACTTCCACCTGCTGTAGTCCACCTCCACTCCGAGAACCTCGGCAACCCTGCAGGCAAAGTGATTTACGATATCCTCTATTTTTTCAGGCTTCGTGTAGAAAGCTGGAACTGGAGGCATCACCACTGCCCCTGCCTCGGCAACCCTCAGCATCGCCCTGATGTGGTTGACGTGAAGCGGAGTCTCCCTCACCGCGAGGACGAGCCTCCTCCTCTCCTTGAGTGTGACATCTGCCGCCCTGACGATCAGGTTGTCCGCGATTCCGTACGCTATCGAAGAGAGTGTTTTTATGCTGCAGGGCACCACGGCCATGCCGTCGTGTCTGAACGAGCCGCTGGCCATTCCTGCGGATATGTCATCTTCCGAGTACACCCTGTATGCCAGATTCTCCAGCTCTTCGACTTTCTCCCCGAGCTCGTGCTCCATCGTGATCCTCGCGGCGTTCGACACTATCAGGTGAACCTCAGCCTGCTCGCTGAGAATCTCGAGGAGTTTCAGCCCGAATATCTGTCCAGACGCGCCCGTCATTGCGAGAACGAACCTCATATGCCAAGCCTCGCGAGCTCTTTTGCATGAGCCTTCATTATGTCGCTCCTGGTTATTATTCCCACGAGCCTCCCGTTATCCACGACAGGTAGCCTGCCTATATCGTTTTTGATGAGTATTTTGAGCGCGTCTTCAAGGTTGTCGTCAGGCGTTACGGAGATGACGTTCCTGTTCATTACGTCCTCAACTCTGAGGTTAACACGCTTGTCGTCAGGTATTCTCGTGATGTCGCTGAGAGTTATTATTCCAACGAGCCTGTCCTTCTCGGTTACCGGAAATCCGAGGTGCCCCGTCTTCTGAATGAGGAAAAGAACATCCTCGAGCGTGTTGTTCGGACTGACGGTTATGATCTCCCCGAGCTTGGTCATAGCATCTCTAACTCTGAGCCCCTCCAGAATGTCCTTAACGAGCTCCCTCCTGTGGGCAGGACTGTCCGCCCTCGTTTCAACCTGCTCACGGTAAATGCTGACATCTCCCGATAAAATGTACGATATGGCCGAGGCAGTCATTATCGCAGGCAGGAGTTCGTAGCCCCCGCTCATCTCGAGCACCATTATTATGCTGGCTATCGGAGTCTTTGCGACTGCAGATATGAACGCCCCCATTCCAACGATGACGTATGCACCCGGACTCATCGCGTGCCCAGGAAATGCGATGTTTGCGATGTGGCCCACTATCGCACCAACCATGCTTCCTATCACTATCGAAGGAGCGAAAACGCCTCCACTCCCTCCACTTCCAACCGTGAAGGACGTCGCAAGTATCTTTCCAACGAGCAGCAGAATTATCGTCGTCAGCGCGAGCCTGTTGTCTATCGCAAGCTGAACGAAACCGTAACTCATACCGAGAGTCTGGGGCACGTAAATGGCGATCAATCCGGTTATGAGCCCACCAACGGCGGGCTTGACCCAGTTTTTCACCCGGAGCTTCTTGAAGGCGTCGTGGATGGAGTAGAAGAACTTCACGTAAACAACGGCGACAACCGCGCAGACGGCACCGGTGAACGCAAAAAACACCACCTCGCTCATGTTCGTTATTCTGACCTCAGGAGTCCTGAAGATGCTGCCGGGCATCTCGTGGTGGAACTGCACGAGAAACGCGGTCAGGACGAGATATGAAATTATGGAGGATATGAACGCGTATATCAGACCCTCAGTCTCCGTGTCCCTCCTTTAGAGGACCTCGACCGCAAAGAGAGCTCCTCCAAGGGGAGACCTGAATATACCACCTATACCTCCTGCAATGCCGGAAACGACGAGCAGCCTCCTCTCCCTGTCTGTGAGCCTGAGGAGCTGTGCGATGGCGGAGCCGAAACCTGCCCCAATCTGTGCGACCGGCCCCTCTCTTCCTGCACTTCCACCGCTGCCGATGGTAAATGCCGTGGCGATGGCCTTAACAACCGGAACTCTCGGCCTTATTATGCCCTTTTCCCTGTGAAAGGCCTTTATCACCGCATCGGTTCCGTGCCCCTCAGCCTCCGGGGCAAATCTATACACTATTATTCCGCTGATCAGACCACCTAATGCGGGCAGCAGAAAGTACGGAATGTGCGGAACAGCAAGCCGGAACGAGAATATCTTCACCTCACCGTATGCACCTGGCAGGGAAATCTGACCGATGTTTTCGAGGAAAAACGTGTTTGAAAGGTCTATGAGCGTGTAGAGTAATATCGCTCCCAGGCCCGAAATAAGTCCGGTCAGTATAACCAGTGCCAAGAAGTAACTCTTTGAATAAAGACCATCCACGAAAACGGGTCGGGGGGTGGATATATATGTTTTCTTATATTATTCGACCCTCACCTCAGCGGGAGGTAGAGGTCGTATTCGTATTCTGGGTTCACGACCTGAAATCCGAGTTTTCTGTACACGTGAAGGGCCCTTTCGTTGCTTCTCTCAGTAACGAGCATTATGCCATCGAAACCCGCTTTTCTCGCATATTCGATCATGTTTCTGAGGAGCTTCTGCCCGATTCCTCTGTCCTGGTAATCCTGGTGCACGAATATTGACAGATCAACCTTCTTCCCATCCTCCGTTGGGACGATGGAGCAGTGTCCAACTATTCTCCCATCGATTTCTGCAACAAGAGCGAAGCCCCTTTCGGCGAGATAGTCCACCCAGTGCTCGATTGCTATCCTCGTCGATGGTGGTAGGCCGAGACACCTGTTGTCCGGGCTGAATGTCTCGTACATGTGGATCAGGTTTTCCCTGTCTCTGTCGTGGACGTATCTCCTGATCACTACCTGATCTCCTTTCCTGTCAACAAAAACGACGGGTTCGAACTCCGGGAAGTCTCTATGCACGGCGGTTTCGGCACTCATCATTTCAGAATCTGTAGGTCTGGAAAGTATTTATTATTTACTGGAAATTATTAATAGTGTTATTGGATTTCAATCAGTTAAAATTCTTTCCGTTCAGAAAAAACCCTTCTCCTCGAGGACTCTGAAAGCGGTCTCGAGAACTCTGTGGATCACGTCGCTCAGAGGTTTGTTGATCCTGAGCATTAAAACAGCGTTGGTGTTCAGCGGTGGAGCCACGGCCATCTCAACCCCCGGAATTCGTGCATCTCTAACAGCCTTGGCGACTTCTCCCTTGGCAACCACCACGTCACCCCTCTTCATCAGGTAGCCGGAGTGCTCAACCCCGTCCATCTCCACGAACAACACGACGGTCTCGTAATCTTTCGCCTTCTCGAGGGTCTGCAATTTCACGATTCTTCCCCTGTACGTGAGGTTAGCGTTGTCCTCCCGTCCATCCATGCACCTGCGAACTCCAATGCGCGTTAAATCCATTTTGAACCTGGGAAAAAAGATAAACCTTAAATACTCGTTTATGATGATAAATAATGGTGATTTCATGCCGGAGAGGATGAGAGTAATTCTGTGCGGATACGACCCGATGCTCGTGAGAGGGTACGTCAGAGCAAAGAACGAGGAGGCTCTGTGGTTCTACCTGCCGAAGGAGCTCTACGAGGAGTACGGAATAAAGCCCGGCGCCAAGGTCAGGGGCAAGGTTGAGAGGATATACGCAGGTTCAACTGGCGAGGTTGTTGCCGATCCGGGAGAGGAATTCGAGTGGGAGACCTCGAGGTTCACAGGGATGGCGGTGGTTGTGGATCACGACTTCATAGCAAAGTACAAGCTCACGGCCTGGCACTTCCTCGAACTTACGATTGAAAAGGTGATACAGGACGGAGAGGAGAAGGAAGTGTATCCCGGAGAGACGAAGGAGAGGAGGGTCTGGCCGGAAGACAGGCTCAAGCTTTCGTACACCCTGCCATACGCTGAGTGAGCATGTACGCGTTTGAAGAAGAATACGGATGGAGTGAGGTCGAAGGAATAAGGGGTCTGATGTTCCTCGAAGGGTTCGAGAACTCATCGAACATCTACTTTTTTGACTTTGACGAAGCGTTTCTAATTGATGCAGGAAACGACTACACGGCGTTTCTCGAGCTAAGGGAGCTGAGCGACCTGTCGAGGATATCAGGCATTTTTCTCACGCACGCTCACAACGACCACACCCTCGGTCTTTTCGAGCTGGCGAGAGCCTACAGCGAGTTCGACGATGTCACGGTGTATTTACACGCGTCCATGAGAGATGCGCTCCAGAAGAGGCTGGAAAGGTGGAACAAAGCCATAAGAGCTGTTCCCCTGAGGGGCGGAGAGGTCATTCAGATCGGCGACCACGAGTTCACTGTCCTTGACACCCCCGGACACACGCTGGACTCTATGTCTCTGTATTCGAATGAGCTGGGCGTCCTCTTTTCAGGAGATGCTGTGATAACAAACCCCGTCGTGGACGAGAACCTCGGAGGCAGCATCAGGAACTTTCTGATGACGCTCCGTTACCTCAGAAAGCTTGAAATACGCACCATACTTCCCGGGCACGGTTTCTACGCGCAGGGAGATGTGTGCAGGCTTATACTGGACAAGGCATATCTGAACGCCCTGTCTGAGCTTGCACCTGAGAAACCTCTCAAGGATGCTGCAAAGGCTGCACTGATGATGGGTCTCGTGGAGGAGGCCGAGTTTGCCCTCAGAGCACACCTGGAGCTTGACGACAGCTCTGACCAGGAAGCTATTCTCGGGCTCGCGTCCATTCTCGCTGACAGGGGTGAACTCGACCAGGTTGAGTCCCTCCTCAGGGAGATGATCGACGGAATGGACGAAAACGGACTGTATGTTGCCGGAATGGCTGCAATGAATGCTGAAAAATTCGAAAAAGCGGCGGAATACTTTTCGAAACTCGTTGAGGTCAGCAGGTCCAGGACCGCAAGACTGCTGTACGCAACAGCCCTTTACGAATCCGGAAAAGTTGGAGAGGCCATGAAATTCGATGAGTTCAGGAGCGCATACATGAGATTTACGCAAAAGTGAACCAAAATCGTTAAATTTTAATATTTAATTTGTCATCAAAAATAGTGGAAATTTGAGATCACTGCTTGGAGGTGCCTGAATGGGTGAGGAAAAGTATGAGGAAAAGTATATTGAGCTGGAGATCAACGACGTGGAGGATACCCTTCTGCCGAGACCCTGGCCGGTAACCGAACCAAGGAAGAGGGAGGAGCTCTACGCTCCATGGGTCAAGGATCCGAGAGACCCTGATGGCAGCTACGGTAAGTTTGTGGAGGAAAACATCAGTTACACCCGTGCACAGGGCAAGCCCTGGGCTCTGGACGGACTGGTAGTTCTGGATTGCACGGTAATGGGGCTTGCTGGCGCGACAGCGGCAAGCTACCTCGGTGAGCTCGGAGCCACCGTTATAAAGGTCGAGCCAATAACCGGAGATCCGCAGAGGTACTGGTATCCATTTGGCAGGGAGGAGTACGCGTTCGAGGACATATACACCGGGGAGAAGGTCAGTCCCACGTTCCTGCACGAGCACAGGAACGAGTACTCGATAACCCTCAACCTCGAGACCGAGAAGGGAAGGGAGCTCTTCAAGAAGCTGGTAGTTCACGCGGACATAGTTCTCGAAAACTACCCGCCGGGAACTTTCGATGAGTGGGGCATAGGTTACAGACAGCTCAGCAAGATTAACCCCAAGCTCATCTACGCCTGGTTCGGTCAGCTCGGTCAGTGGGGCAAGATGAAGGACAGAACGTCAAAGCACGGGCAGTGGATGCTCGACCCTGTCGGCATTTCTGCGAGCGAGTACGTGCACTCGACCGGATTTCCTGCGGACCTCCTCCCGAGGGAGCACGGCGGAAATCCGACCCGCTCTGGAGAGTGGGTGGGAGACATAACCGCTGGAGTCTGGGGCACTGTCGCGATCCTTGCGGCCCTCTATTACAGGGAGAACGTCAGTGGAAGGGGGCAGTTCATAGAAGTCACGGCTGCTGAGGCGTACATGGACATTCTGGACTTCAACATAAGCTGGTACGCATACGACGGCAGCATAAAGGCGAGAATAGGTGCGTGGGATCCCAACCTCAACCAGTACGCGTGGAACCCGTGCAAGGATGGCTACATGATGATCGGCGGTCAGTCTGACAGGCTCTGGTACAGGATTCTGCAGGTCATAGCCCAGGAGGACCCGGAGGGGGCGAGGTTGATTGCCGAAGACCCGTTCCTGAAGGAGATGGCCGCCCGTAACGCTCTCGAGGGATTGATCAAGACGTACACGGTAACTGCCCACTGGCTGGTCAACAACACGAGGGCAGAGGCAGAGCAGAAGATGAACGCGAGGGAGGTTGCAGCAGCGCCCGTGCTCATGATTGACGAGGTCGCTGAATACGAGCACTTCGTTTACAGGGGTCACGTGATTGAGGTTTTCGATGAGCATTACGACAGAGTTCTCATCGCCAACTCTCCGCTTGCCCACCAGCACAGGACTCCTGCCAGAGTGAAGTGGGTGGGCAGACCGCTCGGGCTTGACAACGGTGAGGTCTTCTCGAGGTATCTCGGGATCGGACCCGAGGAGATAAAGAAGCTCGCAAGAGAGGGAGTTACTACATGGTATAAGGGGTGAGGTGGATGGACAGAAAGGTTTGGGATCCCAATCCTCCGGGAAGCTGGAGTTTCGAACCACCATTTGACAGAGATCCTGTAACCGGAGAGGACATGGAAAAGATCCCGTTCGAGGAGTACTGCAGAAAGGTTTTCGACCCTGAAAAAACGTGGGAAAAACCTGAGGCCCTGAAGGGGTGGAGGCACATATCCTCTACAATGTACATCCTCTCTCCGCACGTCGGCGCCACTCTCGCTGAGTTCGGGGCCGAAGTTATCAAGGTCGAGATGCCGAAGCTCGGAGACCCGATGAGGCACACATCGCCTTTCAACGAAGCTTACCTCTGGCCCGAAACCGACCACAGACCGCAGGTCGGAACTGGAATGGGGTACCTGCATGCGAACGACAACAAGTACTTCATAACCCTCGACTACCACGCTCCCGAGGCGAAGGAGCTCTACTACGACCTCATAAGGATTTCGGACAGCATGGCCGAGTGCTACAGGCCGGGAACGTTCTACAGGTGGGGAATCGGCTACCCTCAGCTCAAGGAGGTTAACCCGAGGCTCATATACATCTACCTCGGAGGTTTCGGAAACTACGGGCCGAGGAGGTACGGTGGAAGCTACGATATCCTCGGACAGGCGGTTGGAGGTCTCGCAGCTCTCACCGGGTGGCACGAGGACTTTGGAGGACACCCGACAAAGCAGACCAACTGGCTCATAGACTGGTACTCCGGCCTTACCGGGCTGATAGGAGTTCTGGCAGCTGCCCACTACAGGAGGAAGACCGGGGAGGGGACTTTCATAGACCTGAGCCAGATAAGCTGCTCCACGAGGGCTACAGGTTATGCTTTCCCGCTCTACGGCAGGTTTGGAGTTGTCAGGCAGAGGTGGGGCAACTGGGACACCCTGCTCTCGGTTCACGGCATAATCATGACCGGCAGGACAGACGACCCCGAGCACCCCAACCCGCAGATAAGCGTTGAGAGCAGGTACGTGATGGTTTCAGCGTTCCAGGACGAGGACTTCAGGGAGCTCTGCTACCTGATTGGCAGACCCGATCTGTGGGAGAAGTACTGCTCCCATAAAGAGAGGGTGAAGCCGGAGGCTCAGATAGAGATCTACAGGGCCCTTGAGGAGTGGGCTGCCGACAAGTCCAGGAGCGAGGTCGTGGAGATACTGAACAACGCGGGACTGATAGCAGTTCCAGTCATGTCCGCGAGGGACGTTTACGAGTGCGAGCACTTCTGGGAGAGGGGCACGCTCAGATGGGTGGATGATCCGATATTCGGAGAGGTGCTCGTCCACGGTGCTACCGTGAAGATGAGCGAGACCCCACCGAGGATCAAGTGGGTCTGGAGGCCACTCGGAGCGGACAACCTCAGGATCTACCACGAGCTGCTCGGCTACCCGATACCCAAGCTGAAGGAGCTCTGGGAGAAGGGAGTGATCTGAAGGGGGTGGTGAAGGTGGTTTATTACTGGGAGCATGAGTGTGGTTGGGTGAACTACCTGGATCCCTATTACTTCTGGAACTTCGAGGGCAAGGTGAAGTGTGCGGGCTGCGACAGGGTTGCGAGGTTCAGGTTCGTGAACGGCAGGCTCGTCGATGGGCCGACTGAGGTGGATGAAGAGCCTGACGTGCTTCCCCTGTACGCTGACAATCCGGGAAGAGGTTACGAGGCAATAAAGGTAGGAACTCCTGGAAAGACGAGGCCGTTCTACGGGCTGATGAGGGATCCGAGCACCTACACAGGAAAGGCCAGAACGAGAACCGAGAACCTGAGGGGCAAGTTCATAAGGGCCAAGCCGAACCAGCCGCTCAAGGCGGGCATAATTGAGAGCAGGAGGTTCGCGTGGATCGACAGGAGGAAGGGACTTGACGTTTGGGGCAGGGACGAGTATCCCGGAAAGCCGGTTTACGGCAGGTTCAAGAAGGAGGAGTGATGCCGGATGAGTTCGCACACCGGTGTTGAGTTCAGCTTTCCGGAAGACGCGGGTCCCAAGCCTGCTGTCTGGACTCCGGAGCAGGAGGAGTTCGTCAAACAGTTCCCGCACATTTGCAAGGACTGCAAGTGGATGAAGCCGGTAATCCCGAACACCAAGTTTCCGCCAGCAGATCTCATAGGATACTGCAAGATAATCCACTGGCCATTTTACTGGTGCGTGAGCAAGTACACGATCGTGAAGAGCTGCAAGTGGTTTGAGAAAAGGGAGTGAAAAACCTCAAAAACCCTTAATTTTATTTTCGAAAAGGTTCCATATGGCCGAGTGCCTTTATGATCCCGGAGTCGAGTGCATCGAAGGCGAGCCCGATGGAGAGAAGTGCAGGAAATGTCCAATCTACGAGGCAGTAGTTAGCGGCGCGAAGGGGTGTGGGAGTCTTGAATTCTGAGATTGGAGTGCTGATGGACACTGTTGAGAGGTGGTACAGGAGATACGTTGAAGTTGGGGACGTTTCTGCGTATTTCCTCTTTAAAGACGACCTGGAAATTGTGGACAGCTACGCAACGCTCCTCCTCAGAGAGGGAAAAATAGAAGATGAGGAGTACTTCAGGTTCGTGAACTTCTGTGACGAAAAGCTTGAGATGCTGAAAAACGAGCTGAATCTGAGCGACGAGGACGTCAGAGAGGTTTTCGGGTGAATTCCCATTAAGCTTTTATTCTCCATCTTCTCACACCATCCGTGCGATTGAGGGATGTCTTTGTCAGGTTCCTCAGGTCGAGAGGTATCGAGTGCATATCAACCAATTCTCGAAAGGTTCTTGACGAGGAGCCCCTGCAGTACATCGCAAGAAAGTTTGCCGCGGGAGAGTTCAGGATACGGGAGGGCGAGGGCCGGTACCGCTTCGACCTCGAGGGAAACAGAGTGGACAGCTGCAGGTACATCGCATGGAAGTTCGAAAGCGGAATGAGTGCTGAGGAGATAGAGGAGGACCTTTCCCGCTTCCCGTACATCGTCATCGACTGCTCCCTGAAGGACATACACATAGAGAAAGAGCTGAAGAGTCTGATCAACCAGATCCAGAAAACACTCTCGGTCGTCAGGAAGTACATGTGGGACGGCAGGCTCGTCGTGGCCGGCATGAGCACCCCAACGTCAGCCCTCCACTACAGTTCCGTGGAGGAATTTTTGAAGGAGAAAGAGTTCCAGAGAGTGATCCTGCTCGACCCCAATGCTGAACAGGTCTTCAGCGGTGAGAGGACAGATTGCTACATTATCGGTGGGATAGTGGACAAGGTGGGAAACAAGGCCGGGACGACGGAGATCATTTACCGGAGACTGGTTGAGAACGGCTTCAAAGTCGTGAGGAGGAAGATCCTGCTGAAGGGAGATGTGGTTGGCGTTCCGGACAGGATCAACCACATAACCGAGATTGTTCTCAAAGCGGTTCTGGACGGAACAGACGTTGAAAGGGCGATATATGAGGTGCAGAACAGGAAAATTGCGAGGTGGAGGCTTAGGAGAGAAATTGCAAGAAACTGCGAGAGGGTTGTGGTGAACGACAGGAAATTCAGGGTCATACGAAAGTCGTTTTTCGATCACACCAAGACGTGGCTGAACGTCATTGAGGATGACTTCTACAGGTGCGCGAGGGACATGGGTGTTATTGTAATTGATGACGACTTCACTCCTCCGAAAAGCCTTAAAGTAACGTTCGCAGAGAGTGTGAACCATGGACGAACTGGAGAAAATAAGACAGAAGAGGATGATGGAGCTCATGCAGAAGATGGGCGGGCAGGGTGAGCAGGTGAGACACGAGGTAATCGATCATCCGGTGAAGGTCGATGCGGGCAACTTCGATGAGGTTCTGTCGAAGCACAAGAACGTGGTCGTGGACTTCTGGGCCGAGTGGTGCATGCCGTGCAGGATGATCGCCCCGATCATCGAGCAGCTTGCGAAGGAGTATGCGGGCAAGGTCGTATTTGCCAAGCTGAACACCGACGAAAACCCGATGATAGCTGGAAGGTATGGAATAACCGGAATTCCAACTCTGATATTCTTCAAGAACGGCAGGCCCGTCGACAAGGTCGTTGGCGCTCTGCCGAAAGCGGAATTGAAGAGGTGGGTCGAGAGAAACCTCTGACACCCACATTTTCTTCTCGGAAAATTTTTATTGTGCCATTCTGCTCTTGGATTATGATTGCAAGAGAAGTGGAGTTTGAAGGACACCTCATCGACTCAAACATCTTTCCGAGGGTTCTTGACATCATTCTCGACCTTGACGGGGAGTTCGAGATAATTGAATTCAGAATCGGCAAGAGGAAGGAGGACAAGAGCTACGCGAGAATGATCGTTTTCGGCAGGGACGAAGCTCACCTTGGCGAGATAATGAAAGAGCTGCACAAGCTTGGCGCGAGAATCCCGGATGCTGAGGATGTCGAGCTCGCCGAGGCTCCAGACGACAAGGTTCTACCCGACGGGTTCTACGTAACCACGAACAATCCAACGTTTATAAGGCTCAACGGCGAGTGGATCGAGGTCGAGGACATAGGGATGGACAGGGTGGTTGTCGTAGATGTCGAGAGCAGGAGGGCGTACTGCAGGTTTCTAAATGAGGTGAAGAAGGGCGACAGGATAGTGGTGGGTGAGAAGGGCGTCAAGGTGATCCCACCCGAGAGACCGAGGAAGTCGTCAACATTCGAATTCATGGGCGGGCACGTGTCAACTGAGCGACCAACGCCGAACGTAATAAGGGCCATCGCGAGGGAGATAGTCACGCTCAAGAGAAGTGGTGGAAAGATCGCGGTCGTTGCAGGCCCCGCTGTCGACCACACGGGCGCAAGGGATGCGCTGGCGAGCATGATAAGGGATGGCTACGTGGACGTGCTCCTTTCGGGCAACGCTCTTGCAGTCCACGACATGGAGATATCGATTTTCGGGACATCTCTCGGAATGGATGTGAAGACGGGGAGGCCGGTTCCAGGTGGAAACAGACACCACATCCACACGATCAGCAAGATCATCGCCGCTGGAGGAATAAGGAACGCTGTCGAAATGGGGATCGTTAAGGACGGGATTATGTACGAGTGCGTCAGGAACAATGTTCCGTTCGTTCTGGCAGGCTCCATAAGAGACGATGGCCCCCTCCCGGAGGTGATAACAGACACAATGGAGGCGAAGAAGGCGATGAAGCAGGCACTCAAGGGCGTGAGCATGGTGATAATGCTCGCTTCAATGCTCCACAGCATTGCGGTCGGAAATCTGCTCCCCTCCACCGTGAAAACGATATGCGTTGATGCAAATCCATCAACCGTTACGAAGCTGGTGGACAGGGGCAGCCATCAGGCCATAGGTATAGTGACGGACGTCGGCCTCTTCCTGCCGGAACTGTACGACAACATAAAGGATGTGGAAAAGGAGCTTGGTTAACCGTTTATGAGCTCCCTGACTCCCCTGTTTATTGCTATCTCCCCTATGCTCTTTATCTTCCTGCAAACGTCTATCAGCGGATATATTAGCAGCGGGTTTTCGGAGCCTTCCCTTATCTTTGCCAGCAGCTCCTCCTCGAGCTCGTGAGACATTTCCATGACCTCGTTGGCCTTTTCAACTTCAGAGTTCACGTAGGCGAGCATGACCTTGGAGAACATGTCCCCGACGTTCAGCATCATTTCCACGTAATTGCCCGCAATTTCGTCGTAGTTCTCAGCAGAATACAGGTTCTCGGAGAAGTCGTAAAGCGAGTCCGCAATCTCCTCGAGGGTTTTCGCCACTATTCTCATCCCGAGTATGTTCCTCATCTCGCTCCACTTGGAGGGAGACATCATGTCCCTGATTATCCTGTTCTCGAGCCTGACGGCGAGCATGTACAGCCTGTCAGTGTCCTCCTCAAGCTTCGCTATCTCCTTAAGCCCCTCCCTGTCGTCGATCCTTATGCTGTCCACTATGCTCTCCATTATTCCGCTGATGATCTGGGACATCCTCTTCAGGACTCCCTCAATGTCAAACTCGGTGGTCGTGAGGCTCCTCAGGACTATCCTGTCCTCTCCAGCGTCTATGACCTCCATGCCGATAACGTCGTGAACTATCCTGCTTATTCTGCCGACGACCTTCGGGGATATCACCTTGTCCTGAATGACTATCTCATCCAGGCCCTGTATGTACAGTGCAATTATGAACCTCCTCAGAAAGCTCTCGTCGTACTTCGGGAGTTTTCCGACGACAGCCTTGACAACTCTGTGCTCCTCCGTGTACTTCTTCGGCATCAGCTTGATGATGTCGTTATCGATGTCGAGGAGAATCTCGTCTCCCTGGTCGAGGTTGTTCTTCTTTATCCAGCTCTTCGGCAGGCTGACCATGTAGCTGGAGCCACCAATCAGCTGAAGTTTTCTTGACTCCACATATAAACGAATACAAAGAAATTAAAATATTTTTCCCTGCGGCTAAAATTGACTCAGGACGAATACGTAGGGTCGTCCTCGTAACCGAGGCTCAGGTCCTGAATCATCTTGCCCGCAAGCCCTATGAGAACTCTATCGTCAGCGAGGAGTTCCCGTATTATCATGAGAGATGTCGCCTCTTTAAGCTCCTGGCTTTTGAGCCTGTCCAGGTGTTCGAGAAGCTTTACGGCGAGCTTGTAAATCTCAGTGAGTCTCACATCATCCTCGCTCTCAAATTCCTCCTCATCAATCTCGATTTCAATTATCTCTTCGAACTCTTCCATTGTTCCCTAAGTTCCGGCTACAAATTTAAATAGTTATTGGCGTGTTTTCAGTTGCAGGAAAAATTGGGAAATGGAAAACTACCTCATGTCGACCTCTTTCCCTTCATCGGCGTCCTTGACGAAGTTAATCACGTGGGTTTCCGGATACGCGCCAACGAACTGGACGACGTTGCCCTTGTCGAGGTTCTTGATGACCGTGTGCGGGACCCCCATTACCCCCCATTTGTCCGCGAGGCTCGGAAACTCCATGCTCTCCACCATCTCGGCAGTAATCCTCTCGCTAATCATTGCGAACTGGTGGGCCACCAGAACGGCTCTGGGACAGTACGGACAGCTCGGAGTTACGTAGACCTCTATCTTGAGGTTGCTCTTCAGGTTTTTCAGCTCCTTAATCGTTTCCTCGCTTATCTCCAACTGCCCGGTCGACACGAATATTATGTCCTTTATCAGGGTTGTGAACTCGTAGCCTGATGGAATCCCGGTGAACCTCACCCTCGAGTCAAGCTCATCGCTCTCGTCTGTGATTACTATCGTTGGAGCGAATTCGACACCCCGATTCTTCGCTTCCTCGCTCTTTACGTCGTGGATCTCCAGTTCGATTTTGCCGGAGAGCTCCGAGACCTCTTCGAGGAGCTGTTTTGTGTCCTTGCAGTATATGCAGTGCTCGTCCTCGCTTGAGAACAGAATCAGCCTGACCTTGTTCTTCAGCGACTTCTCGAACTCATCCCTCAGATACTTCTTGTCTTCCTCTCTCAGCAGACCCATTTCATATCACCTTACAGGAAAAACTGCGTCCAGTATATAATACCCTACCGGGATTGTGCTGTGCACTCAACACGAGATGGTTGGAACTGCTCGGAAGGTTTTTAAAATTCCGGGATGAATGAGGTAGCGATGGACACAGAGATCTGGGTTGAAAAGTACAGGCCCAAAACACTTGACGAGGTTGTGGGTCAGGAGGAAGTCATTCAGAGGCTCAAGGGCTACGTCGAGAGGAAGAACATCCCCCATCTCCTGTTTTCCGGACCTCCCGGAACGGGAAAGACCGCAACCGCAATAGCGCTCGCCCGCGACCTCTTCGGAGACGTGTGGCAGGACAACTTCATCGAGATGAACGCCAGTGACGAGAGGGGCATAGACGTCGTCAGGCACAAGATCAAGGAGTTTGCCAGAACTGCCCCCATATCCGCTCCGTTCAAGGTTATATTTCTCGATGAGGCGGACGCGCTTACAGCCGATGCTCAGGCGGCCCTCAGAAGGACGATGGAGATGTACTCCAAAACGTGCAGGTTCATCCTAAGCTGCAATTACGTCAGCAGGATAATTGAGCCCATTCAGAGCAGGTGCGCGGTCTTCAAGTTCAGACCCGTACCCAGGGAGGCGATGAAAAAGAGACTCCTCGAGATCTGCGAGAACGAAGGGGTGGAAATCGATGACGAAGCTCTCGAGGCCCTGATCTACGTTTCCGGTGGTGACTTCAGGAAGGCAATTAACGCTCTCCAGGGAGCCTCGGCACTCGGAAAGAAGATCACCGCAGACCTGATCTATCAGATAACCGCAACCGCAAAGCCAGAAGAGGTTGAAAAGCTCATAGAGACTGCGCTCAAGGGTAATTTCATGGAGGCGAGGGAATTCCTCGACAGGCTCATGATAGAGTACGGAATGAGCGGGGAAGACATAGTCTCACAGCTCTACAGGGAGATTCTGTCATCGAAGCTTGACGAGTCACTGAAGGTTGTTCTGATCGACAAGCTTGGCGAGATAGACTTCCGCCTTACCGAGGGGGCTCACGAGAGGATCCAGCTCAACGCGTATCTTGCATACCTGACGCTGATCGGAAAGAAAAGGATGAAGCAGAGCTGAACTTCTCCTCTTTTAATCCCGGTTTTTAAACAATCTCAGAAAAGTATTTATTGCATTGTGGTATGGGAAGCCATGTCATGAAGGCGAAGGACATTATGAATCAGGACGTCATTTACGCTGAGCTTCCGAATTCGAGAGAGTACGTCCTCGAGTTATTCAAGAAGCACGAAATCTCGGCTGTGCCGGTTGTCAAGGAGGGCAGGCTCGTAGGTATCGTCACGAGAAAGGACATTCTGAGAAAGATAGAGGAGGATCAGCTCGCCCTGCTCATGACTCCCGATCCCGTTCATGTGGCTCCCGACACCGAGCTGTCGGAGGTCGTCAGAATACTCACGTCAACAGCTTTCAGTAGGCTTCCCGTCGTCGAGGACGGAAAACTCGTTGGGATTATCACGGTCAGGGACATAGTCAGGGTTTTTGCCGAGGTGGGTGCTGAGATACCGATAAAGGACTACATACAGAACTCGACGGTTTGCGTTTGGCAGGATACTCCGCTTAACGTTGCAGGAGAGATAATGAGGGTCGCGAACGCCGAAGCATGTCCGGTCCTTGATGAGGAGGCGAGGGTTGTTGGATTGATCGACGAGAAGATCCTGCTCACGGAAACACTCATAGAAGACTTCATAGAGTCGAGGGAGTACTCGTCCTCGAGTGACAGCGACGACTCATGGGCGTGGGAGGGAATAAGAGATTACTCCGTCAAGTACTTCGAGGTGAGCGTCGTAAAGCTTCCAAAAGACCCGGTCAGGAAGTTCATGAAGAAGCCGGTATTTGCGACGCCACAGACTCCGATCTCCAAGGTCGCGAGGGAGATGGACAGGAACGACCTCGACTACCTGCCCGTTCTCGACGCAAACGACAGATTCGTCGGCATGATTTCCGACAAGGACCTCCTGAAAGCATTCGAGAAAATTGATGTCTGATCTCCCTTCAGTATTTTCTCAATCCTGCCTCGAAAAGGGATCCTCTTGATGAGATCAGGTCGAGTATCAGGTAGTAGCACTCTTCCTTCACCTTTTCGAGCGGTTGCTCGGCATCCACCACCCTTATCTCCCCGGAATCTATCTTCAGGAATATTTCTCTGACCCTCTCCAAGTATTCCCTCTGCTCGAAGGGCGTTCTGACCTTCCTGGTGCTGATCCTCCTGAGGGCGGTTTCGGGGGAAACGTCGAGTAGTACCGTGAGATCAGGCTTGGGAGCAATTTCCTCGTTCTTCCTCAGAATTTCCTCCGGATCTATACCGAGGGCACCCTGGTAAGCAACGTTGGAGTAGTAGTATCTGTCCATTACGACGGTTGTGCACGCGTTTATCCTCGGAAGGATGTTCTCCCGGACATCGACTATTCTGTCAAGAATGAACAGTTCGAGTTCCTTATCAGGTGGGAAGCGGGTTTTCGCGCTTTTTATTGCCCTGCCGTACTTGCTGTCTCCTGGCTCCTTAAGAACATCGACTCTGAATCCGAAGTCCTCGAGGACGCTCTTTATGTACCCCGCAATCGTCGTTTTACCCGCGCCATCTATACCCTCAACTGCGATCAGGTACCCCACGATCCGAGTTGGTCGCATCTTTCATAAGCTTTTTTGTGGCGAAATGCAAATAAGCTGGCGAACACTGCTGCAATCATGATCGAGCAGGCAATAAAGATCGGGAGGAAACTCGCCGAGCAGCACCTCATAGACGGCTCGAGTGGCAACCTGAGTTTCCGAAATGGAGCAAAAATAACCATCACAAGAACGGGATGCATCCTCGACGAGCTGACACCGGACGACTTCGTTGAGGTCAGCATGGGTGAGAGCAGCGGGGAAGCGTCCTCCGATCTGCTGGTGCACCAGAAGATTTATGAAATGACTGAGAGCAGGGCCGTTCTGCACTGCCACGGGTCATACAGCGTTGCCATATCGCTGGTGGAGGACAGAGTGGTGCCTCTCGACCTGGAGGGTTCTCTTTTCCTCAGAGAAATCCGTTTCATCGAGGGAGAATTCGGAAGTGAGGAGCTTGCGGTCAGAATTGCCTCGGAAATCAGAGAAAAAGGCTTCGCGGTCGTGAGGGGACACGGCATATATTCGGCTGGCAGCGACTTTTACGAGGCTTACAAGCTGGCGAGCTTCGTTGAGCACTCGTGCAAGGTTTACTACCTGGTCAGGACCTGCTCCCTTCTCGATAGGCGCTGACGGAAAGGTAAAGTCCCGCGAGCATGCCAATGGCAGTGAGCACTGGAAGGTCCACGAGAAGAGCGAATATGGAAAGGAATATGAGCAGTATCCCTGCGAGGAACTTCATTACTATCAACGCATAGTAGTGCTCCACAAAACGCTTTTAAGCTGGTAAGTATTTCAAGGTTTTGGATGGACATCCTGCGGCTGTACAGAATCGCGAGGAAGTTCTCCGGAACTCCTGCAGAGCTTCAGAGTGTTCTCAGGAGTGGGTGTGAGAACGTCGTGTCTGTCGGCGACGATCTGTCCTTCGTCGTCAGGTTCAACGGGGATGTGTCTGTGGACGAGGACATCCTGAAGAGCCTTGGAGGGAAAAAGAAGAGGATGTATCCCTTCAGGAACGCGTGGATTTTCGAGAGGGGTTACATCGCATGGGACGGAAGATTTATGAGAATAGGCAGGGACATCGACGAGGACGTGCTCAAAAAAATTTTAGCCAGCCTGAACACTGATGGCTGACTTCAGCTTGGCCTGAAGGTCCGCGAGCTTCTCCTTCAGCTTGTTTTCCTGCCGTTCCAGCATGTTCCTCCTGACCTCGTACGTTTCTATTTTCTCCTTGAGGTCCTTCTCCACGTCCTCCTTTTTCAGCTTCACGAGCACGTTACCCACCGCTTTGAAAGCGTGGTCGCTGTCAGACTTTTCAAGCTCTTCGAGTGCGTCCTTTGCCTCCTTTATAAGCGACTCCAGCTGAGCCTTCTGAGTGAGTATCAGCTGCAGCTGCTGCTGAACCTGCTGAAGCTGCGCCGCAAGATTCTGAACCTGTGGTGGAAGTTCACCCATCACCTATCACCTCTAAGGTTTCAACACACGCCCTTATCAACCTAAGGTACGCGTTAATGCTCGCCCTGAGGGCGGTTATATCCGAGGCTTCGATCTCTATCACAAACTCATCGTGAGTTAAATAAACTTTCGCCCTGCTTCTCCTGTCCTCCGGCCTCTCGACGAAAACTCTCGCGAGGACCTCAAGCCAGTCCTTTCTTCCCTTCAGCTTTATCGTCCCCTTCATACACCCTCAGCAACTTTAAGGTTAGAACTCTCCGGCCATCGTACCTGAAGTCCAGGTACCCACCTCTCCTGACGTAAACGACCTTCCTCGGTCTGAGTTTCAGCGCGAACCTCTCTCCAGCGTGCGTCTTCGGCAGAGCACCGAGGATCACTGGATCGAATGGCGGCTCTCCTGCAAAGTAAACAGGGCTGTCGTCCATCTTTTCCTTGACTATGACGCCCACGTTCATTCTCACAGACATTACGATCCTTCTTCCATCGTAGATGTCCATGAACGCGGGGTTTCCCTTGATTTCTCTGATGATTATCAGCTTCTCGTGACTCTCGAAGATGTCTTCAAGGCTCTGCTTGCCTCTCTGCAGATAGTACCAGTTCATGTACCTGGATATAACCTTTGCGAAGCTCCTTGTCCGCTGAGATGGGTCTCTCGACGTCGTGAGCGTTATTCTCCCCTGCATACCAGTACCGGAACCCTGCTTCTCCTAACAACTCCATCCGCAGTTCCACCGAGAAGAGCTCTAAGCAACCCCTCCCCCTTCGCGGACACGGCGACCATTGTCACGGATTTTTCCTCTGCTATCCTGACTATCTCCTTGTATGGTGTTCCAGCCTCTATTATCGTTTCCGAGTTAATACCGTGATTCAGGAACGTTCTCTTTATCTCGTCGAGCTTTCTCATTTTCTCATCGTCAATCGCATCTCCCTTTTCGATGACGTGGACTACCACAACCTCTTCTGCTTCTCCCCTGACTGCAAATTCCCGGACATATCTGACGAGCTCCTCGCTGTTCTCCGAGAAATCGTAGGCGAGGAGTATTTTTCTGAACAGCCGGTCAAAGAGTGTTCTCAGCTCCCCACCCTCGGAAATGAACTTTATCACGAGGACAGGTACCCTGCTCTTTTTCACCACGCCCTCTGAAACGCTGCCGAGCAGCATTCCGGAAATGAGCCCCTTTCCATGGGAGGGTATCGCGATCAGATCTGCGTTCACCTCCACGGCAACGTCCGCTATTACGGAGGCTGGATCGCCAGCAACCGGTTCAAGCACGGTGACCTCGAACCCCATGTCCTCTATCCTCTTCCCAAACCTCTCGAGGTTATGTCTCGTCTCGTCTTCATAGTCGTGAAGAACGGCAGGGATGTCTATTCCTGAAACCGGACCTATTAGCCTGTTCAGGTCTATCACGTGGAGGAGCACCACCTCTCTAACACCGACATCCTTCAGGTCCTTAAGCACCGACGTACCGGCTTCCGACGCCAGCGAGAAATCTGTGGGGTAGAGTACACGTCCTATCATTACTGAGCGAATGCTTCCAGAGTATAAATAACGTTTTCGCGGGTGCTTAAAAAAGAGGGGTGAATCAGCTGGAGTAAGCCGACTCGAGAGGTGGAACCACCTCTTTCTTTCTGCTCATCACCTTGTCAAGCCAGACGCGGTTGTTTTCGAGCTTCTTTCCAAATGCCTTTTCGACTACGCCCTCGTCATCAACAACTGCAAGCAGCATGGTTCCTTCCTTGATTATGTCGGTGAGCATCAGGTATATTCCCGCGTAACCACCCTCCTCCTTGATGTCCCTCATCATCTCGATGAGCTCGTCTATTCTGTCCTCGATCATCTTTATGTCCACGAGCTCGAGCTGACCTATTCCAACCTTGTTTCCACTCATGTCGAAGTCCTTGAAGTCCCTCTTGATTATCTCCTCTGCGGTCAGCTTGTCCACATCCGACAGCTTAGACTTCAGCTGTACTCCGAACGTGTTTATGTCCGCAATCCCGGCAATTCTTGCAAGCTCCTCGGCAGCCTTGATGTCTTTCTCTGTCGTGGTTGCCGACTTGAATATCACCGTGTCACTGAGTATTGCGGACAGGAGGAGTCCCGCAATATCCTTGGAGATCTCGATGTTGTGGTAGTCGTAGAGGAGCTTCACGACCGTTGCAGTACACCCAACTGGCATGGCGAGGAAGAATATCGGGTTTGGCGTCGTGATGTCGCCTATCTTGTGGTGGTCTATTATTTCCACGATTTCGGCCCTGTCGATGTTGTCCACACTCTGAGCCCTGTCGCTGTGGTCTACGAGAATGAACTTTTTGCCCTCGCCATCCTGAATCAGCTCGGGAATGTCGAATCCAAACTTTTCGAGTACGAATGCGGTTTCAGGATTCACATCTCCAAGCCTTGCAGGCTTCGCATCAACTCCGAGCCTCTTCTTGAGCTCTGCATACGCAATGGCAGAACAGATGCTGTCAGTATCGGGATTTTTGTGCCCCACAACGTACACCATGCCAGAAGATGGCACGCTGGCATTATTAAACCTTTCGAGGGTTTGCTGGCTTCATCTCCCAGACCACAGCCACGCCGTTTCCCAGAACCTCCACGGACTTCAGTCTGGCCGGGATGGGCGTTTCGAAGGACCTTCCTGAGACGAGAGTTGGGGACAGCCTTCCACCGATGATGATCCCCGAGTAAAATACTCTTATCTCATCAACCAGTCCGAGCCTCACGAGGGAGTAGTTGAGCTCGCTCCCGCCCTCCACCATGAGCCTCCTGACTCCAATGGAGTAAAGGTGCTCCAGAAGTGACGGGAGGTCAACTCTCGACTTTCCAGACACGAAGACCCTTGCCCTCCTCTCGAGCTCGCTCAGCTTTTTCCTGTCGGCCTCCTCTGACACTGCAACGAGGGTTTCGGCAGTTCGATTGAGCACCTGGGCGTTGAGAGGAATTCTCGCCCTGCTGTCCACGACCACTCTCAGCGGATTCTCAGACATTCCGGATTCAAGTCTCCTTCTTCTCAGCTGCTCGCTTTTGACCGTGAGCTTGGGATCGTCCGAAAGAACCGTGCCGATGCCAACCATTACCGCGTCGCTTTCGGCCCTCAACCTGTCGACGACCTCAAAATCCTCGGGGGTAGATATTCTCACCTGCTCTCTGCTTTCGTTGCTTATCTTTCCGTCTAAGCTCATTGCCGAGTTTATAAAGACGAACGGTCTCATTTCAGCAGGCTTTCCAGATACTTCTTGGCCTCGTCCACCCTCTTCATGTCCCTTCCAGAGAACTTGACGAGAACGTATCCTGGCTTGGGATAGGACCCTATCTCAACGTCTGGATACTTCTCCACAACCTTGTGGAGCTGATTGACTATGTTTTCCTCATACCCGTCTATCCTCAGGTAATCAACGTGGTAGTCCTCCTTCGAGAACCTTCTGATTATCTTTTCGAACGTATCCTTCATCTCGTTAGGAACGCCCGGCAGTGCAGCGACCTTATCTACCACGAATGCCGGAGCAACTCCAACGCTGTTCTCGACCACCTCAGAACCAGCCGGGATTCTCGAGATCTTGCTTATCACTTCCCTCTTGTCCGTCCACCTTCTGACGAGTTTCTCGACTGTGTCGTTGTACACGAGCCTCTTCCCGAGGGCGACTGCGATCCCCTCCGCGGTGACGTCGTCGTGTGTTGCTCCAAGCCCTCCGCTGACGAACACGAAGTCGTATCTGAGGAGCCTTCTCAGCTCCTCCGCTATGTCATCGACCCTGTCCGGAACCAACACTATTCGCTCAACCCTGTGGCCGAGCATCGTCAGCCTCTTTGCCATGTAGTTGGCGTTGCTCTCTCCAACCTCCCCGCTGAGGATCTCGTTTCCAACCACGAGTATTGCGAACTTCATTTCCAATCACCTTTGGGGACGGGGACTTCCCTGACCACTTCCTCAACAATTTTTTCCTGTTTAATCCCCTCAATTTCGTACTCCAATTTAAGCATTACCCTGTGGGACACGCAGTCCACCGCGACCCTCTTGACGTCATCCGGAATCACGAAGTCCCTGCCGTCCATTAGTGCAACAGCCCTGCTCATCTTCAGCATCGCCAGTCCACCTCTGGGACTCGAACCGAGCTCAACCATTTCGTGGTTTCTCGTGGCCCTGATTATGTCTGCAATGTACCTCAGGATCTTGTCGTCCACATAGACATCCTCCACCATGCGCTGCATTTCCACAAACTGGTCAAGAGTGACGGCAGGACTGACGTCCGAAGTTGGATCGTCTTTTTTCCAGGCAAGCCTCCTCCTGAGTATCTCCATCTCCTCCTCGACGCTCTCGGGATATCCAGGACTGAGCCGTATCAGGAACCTGTCTATCTGCGCCTCTGGCAGAGGGTACGTCCCCTCCTGCTCGACAGGATTCTGAGTCGCCAGAACGAAGAACGGTTCCGGAAGTTTCAGCGTTTCGCCCTCTATCGTGACCTGCCTCTCCTCCATCGCCTCCAGCAGAGCGGACTGGGTTTTCGGTGGGCTCCTGTTTATCTCGTCTGCGAGGAGAACGTGGGTAAAAATTGGCCCCTTCTGCAGAACGAACCTACCGTCCCTGAACACCTTGGTTCCCGTTATGTCCGACGGCAGAAGGTCAGGGGTGAACTGGATTCTCGTGAACTCAGCACCGATGGCCCTCGCGAACACCTTCGCCAGCAGAGTCTTTCCGAGTCCTGGAAAGTCCTCGAACAGAACGTTTCCGTTACAGAGGCATGCTGCAAGCATCTTCTCAACAAGATCTCTCTTACCGACGTAAAATTCGGATACGGTGTCCACAACCGCATTGGCCCTTTCGATGAACTCCTCAACTTCCATACTCACCACCAGTCAGTTCAATCCTCCTTTTAAGCTCTCTAAGCTTTTCCATCCTCTTCTTCTTCCTGCGTCTGGAGATGAACTCCTTTTCAAATCCGAAGGCGTACTTCGGAATCTTCTCCACGCCAACAACACTCTCCACCACCCTCTCAATTGCCGGAATA
>NZ_JBPLZQ010000045.1:0-12799 GCF_054018175.1 Geoglobus sp. | reverse complement strand
TCGGGGCAACGAGGTGGCAGACCGTCAGAAACGTCGTGCTGCCGAGCGCAATGCCCGGGATCATGACGGGCGTGATTCTCGCCCTCTCGAGAGCGATAGGTGAGACCGCTCCGCTCATAATGATCGGCGCTGCCACGAGCATATTCTCTCCGCCGAAGGGCATTTTCAGCACGTATTCTCCTCTTCCAATGCAGATATTCATGTGGACCGACATGCCGAAGGAGGAGTTTCTGCACGGGCTCGCCCCCGCGGGAATAATAGTCCTGCTGGTGGTGATGCTCTCCATGAACGCGTTTGCAGTTTACCTGAGGAACAGGTATGCCAGAAAACTCAGGAGGTGAATGTATGGAGGCTGTGTTCGACGTCAAAAACCTTTCAGTTTATTACGGTGAAAAACCGGGAATAAAGAACGTGAGCATGCAGATATACAGGAACAGGGTTACCGCGATAATCGGACCCAGTGGCTGCGGGAAGTCCACGTTTCTGAGAACGCTCAACAGGCTTGTTGAGCTCGTTGATGGAGTGAGGGTTGAGGGTGAGGTGGTCTTCGAGGGGAAGAACATATACGACAGGGACGTGGATCCGGTCGAGCTCAGGAGAAAGATAGGCATGGTCTTTCAGCACCCAAACCCGTTTCCAAAGAGCATATTTGACAACGTTGCCTACGGTCCGAGAATTCACGGAATCAGGGACAGAGAAAAGCTCAGAGAAATCGTGGAGGAGAGTCTGAAAAGGGCCGCCCTGTGGGAGGAGGTCAAGGACAGGCTGAACGATTCCGCGCTGAGCCTCTCCGGAGGTCAGCAGCAGAGGCTGTGCATAGCGAGGGCAATAGCCACGAACCCGGAGGTGATACTCTTCGACGAGCCAACATCTGCCCTCGACCCCATAGCGTCCTCAAAAATCGAGGAACTGATGGTGGAGCTGAAGAAGAACTACACAGTTGTCGTCGTGACCCACAACATTCAGCAGGCAGCGAGGATAAGCGATTACACCGCATTTTTCTGGATGGGAGAGCTGATAGAATACGACAGGACTGAGAAGATATTCGAAAATCCGGAGAACGAGCTCACGGAGAGGTACATAACGGGGAGAGTAGGATGAGGGTCCTTTTTGTGTGCGTTGAGAACTCCTGCAGGAGCGTAATGGCGGAGACCGTTTTCAACAGCCACGCTAAAAAGTGGAGGGCTGAGAGTGCCGGGTTGAGGAAGGCCAGCTCCTATGACTCAAGAGCTATCGACGTTCTGAGGTCAAGGGGGTACGATGTCGAGATCAGAGAGCCGAGGGAGGTTGGCGAGCTGGACCTCAGCCAGTACGACGTCGTGGTGACGGTGTGCGATGAGGGGTCGTGCGTAACACTCCCCCACCATCGCATTGAGGCGTGGAAAGTGGAGGACCCAAAGGGGAAGGACGTGGCAGAGTATCTGAGGGTCCTGAAGGTTATTGAAGGTAAGGTTCTCGACCTTGTAAGGAGGTTGGAAGATGAAGGTGCTGGAAGAAAGACTTGACAGGATAAGGAGCGAGCTTGTCGAGCTCCATCACCTCTCCAAGAAGGCGGTGGAGCTCTCGATCGCTGCTATGTACGGGGGAGAGGACGAGGAGCTGGAAGTGGGAAGAATAGAAAAGCAGGCCGATGTCATGAACACAGACATCGAGAACGACTCGCTGTCTGCAGTCGCACTGTTTCAGCCCGTGGCGAAGGACCTGAGGTTTCTCTCGACCGTGATGAGGCTGTCAGGAAACTACGAGAGGATAACAGATCTCGCACTCAAAATCGCACAGTCCACCGTGGACAGCGACTTCTGCAGGGACAAACTCGAGGAGATGCACGCCACGGTTCTCGAAATGTTCGACATAGTTGAAAACGCGCTGAAGGGAGAGGTGGAGGGGATGAAGGGGGAGCTGGTGTCGAGAGACGACAGGATAGATCTGCTAAAGAGAGAGGTGCTGGACCAGGTGGAGGGCAGGGTGCTGGACAGAAACATGCTGGGCATAATATTCGCCGCCACACACCTTGAGAGGATTGGAGACATTCTCAGCAAGAACGGTGCGAGGATAATATTCATCGAGGAGGGGCGGAGAGTCTGGATCAAGTGACAAAAATTTTAATTATTATTATGACGACAAATCGGCATGGATTACATCGTCGATGAGAAGTTCAACAGGCTTATTGACGAGGTCGCCGACAGGTTCCTGAAAAAGGAGAACGGTGAACAGGTCACAGTTATACACCACAACGACGCTGACGGAATCTGCTCCGCTTCCATTCTCAAGGCGATGCTCGAAGGGATAAACGCGAACTTTGAGCTGATCTGCGTTGAGAAGGTCTATCCTGCTGTGATAAGGAAGATACACGAGGGCAGGGAGGGAATTTTCATATACACCGACCTCGGTGGTCTCGCGTCTCACGTCATAGAGCAGCACACCGGTGAGAACAGCGTTTCCTTCATAATAGACCACCATCCCGCAAAGCTTACCGACGGCGACAGGGTGTACATACTCGATCCGGAACTTGCCGGGGTTTCCGGTGACGTTTTCATATCTGCATCGGCCCTCAACTACCTCTTCGCCAGGAGGGTGTGGCCGGGGATAGAGGACTACGCATACATAGCCCTCCTCGGTGCAGTTGGCGATTACCACGACAGGTACGGTGGGGTGCTCGGTTTTGACAGGTACGTTCTTAACGAGGCGGTCAGGCTCGGTCAGGTGACGATAAGGCTCGAGGGCGTCAGGGAGAGGTACTTCGTCGAGGGTTTTGAGGAGTATGCGGACGTCATTGCGAGGAGGCTCACGATACTCGGGGCCGTGGGCTACCTGGAGAGGGGGTACAGCGATGGAGTGGATGCGTGCTTCAACGGGTTCAGCGAGAAGACCCTGTCCAAGGTCGAGAGGCTTGAGAGGATGAAGGAGGAGAAGTTCAGGGAGGAGATAGAGAGGCTGATGAACGAGGGGATGAACGAAACCGAGCACGTGCAGTGGTTCAGCGTCGGGAACAGATTCGATCCAATGGGCGTGAAGGTCATAGGCGAGTTCTGCCAGACGATAAAGGACATGAGCTTCATCAGGCCAACAAAGTACATAATCGGCTTCCAGAACATTCCCCCCGTCATTCCGGACGTTGGGGAGATAGACTGGAGAGGGGTGAAGGTAAGCGGGAGGACTCCGTCAACCCTCGAGAGGCAGATACTCGGCGGAAAGATGCCCGGGTTCGATGTGCTGATTCCGAAGGCGAGCGAAATCGTCGGGGGTTACGCGGACGCGACCCACAAGATAGCCGCTGCAACGGTGATAGACCTCGGGAAGGAGGAGAAGTTCGTCATGGCGATGGAGGAGGTCATCAGGGATGAAGGTTCTCAGACTCGCTGATGTCGAAAAGTGCGTGGGCTGTGGACTCTGCATGTTCGCATGTTCGAGGAAAAATGTGAGGGATCAGCGCATCGGCATTGGGCATGCAGGAATAAGGGCCGTCAGTCTGAGCGGTTTTGAGAGAGGTGCGACCGTGATCTTCTGTCACGCGTGCAGAGAACCCCCGTGCGCCCAGGTGTGCCCGACAAACGCGCTGAAGCCGAGGAGAGGTGGAGGAGTGACGTACTCGGAGAAGGACTGCCTCGGGTGCGGGACGTGTGTGAGCGCGTGCAGAATCGGGGCAATATTCGAAAGGGACGACGGGAAGATTGCGGTGTGCATTCACTGCGGGTACTGCGTGGACTTCTGCCCTCACGGCGTGCTCGAGGTGGTTGAGGCATGAGGGACAGGGTGCTCAGGATAAACCTCTCGGACTACAGCTACGAGGTCGAGGAGAGGCCGGAGCTTGTGGAGGAGTGGATAGGCGGAACGGGGATTGCCGTTCACCTTCTCAGGGAGAGCATGGGCAACCTGAAGGCAGACCCGCTGGGAGAGGAGAACGCCGTGGTGTTCGCCACGGGCCCATTCACCCTCGCGTACCCCTACGCCTCGAAGACCGTCGCGATGTTCAAGAGCCCCCTGACGGGAGAGCTCGGCGAGAGTCATGCCGGTGGCAGGACGGCAACTGCGATCGCGTCTGCAGGATACGCGGCGGTGGTTATCGAGGGTAAGAGCGACAAGCCGGTGTACCTGGTCATAGATGGCGAGAGGGTCGAGTTCCGGGACGGCAGGTCCTTGAGGGGGATCAGGGACTCCCTCATCCTCGGAAGGATACTTGCAGAAATTGAGGGTGGAAAGGGCGTCAGGAGCATAATTCGAGCAGGATATGGCGGGGAGAGGCTCGTAAGGTTCGCATGCATCACAACGGAAACGTACAGGCACTTCGGCAGGCTCGGACTCGGGGCGGTTTTCGGCAGCAAGAACCTGCTCGCAGTCGTCATAAGGGGAAAGAGGACTTACAAACCAGCGGATCCAGAGGGATACAGGGAGGTGTACAGGGAGATCTACAGGCTCGGAGTCGAAAGCGACGCAATGAAGAAGTACCACCTTCTCGGTACAGCCGAGAACGTCCTGCCGCTGAGGGAGCTCAGGGCTCTGCCGGTGAAGAACCTTACCGAGAATTACATCGAGTGCGAGGACATCAGCGGGGAGAGCCTCGCTGAACACAGCCTCGGCAGGAGAATCGCCTGCAGTCACTGCCCGACTGCGTGCGTACACATTGCCGTGCTCAGACAGGAGTACGAGAACGAGAGGTACTTCTACAAGACTCTCATGATCAGCTACGACTACGAGCTCGTATACGCCCTCGGCACGATGATTGGTGTAACGCGGAGGGAAGACCTGCTGAGGCTGATACACAGGGTGGAAACCTACGGACTGGACGCGATAAGCACGGGGGTGTGCTTAGCGTGGGCCACGGAGGCGCTCTCAAGAGGGATTGTTGGCACAGAACAAACGCTCGTCAGCCTGAGCTTCGGGGATGCGGATGGGTATCTGAAAGCCATAGACTACCTCGTCGAGCAGCCAAACGAGTTCTACGCAGCCCTCGCGAGGGGTGCGAGGTACGCGGCCCGGAAGTACGGTGGCGAGGAGTTCGCGGTGGCCGTGGCCGGAAACGAGATTCCCGGATACAACACAGGGTATGCGAACTACATCGGCCTTCTGATTGGTGCGAGACACAGCCACTTGGACAACGGTGGGTACTCGCTCGACCAGAAGCACCCCAACCTTTCGCCCCAGGAGATCGTGGACAGGCTCGTCAGGGAGGAGGCGTGGAGGCAGATCCTGTCGAGCCTCGTGGTGTGCTACTTCGCGAGGGGCGTTTTCAGCCCAGAACTCGTCAGCAGGGCGTTCTATCCGCTCGGTATCGAGATTGGCAGGGACGAGCTTGAGGAGAAGGGCATGGCAATATACCGGGAAAAGCTGAGGCTGAAGAAGGACATGGGCTACACACCGTCACTCTCAGACCTGCCGGAGAGAATACTGAACGCTGAAACTCCTGCAGGCAGGCTCAGCAGCGAGGTCTTCGAGGAGGCGCTCGACTACTACCTGAAGAAGTACTACTCAAAGGTGTGAGGTTAGAAGAGGTCCTGCACGACCTCTTCTGCATCTTTTCCGTTGTAGAGCACGTCGTTTATTCCGTTCAGGAGTGGCAGCTCTTCGAGCTTCAGCTTCCCCCTGTGGTCGAGGGTTTCTGCGAGTCTGTAGGCCCTCTCAGCGTTGACGTATCCCTCTATGACTCCGACGCCCCTCCTCTCAAGCTCTTTGAGTGCAGAGTTCGTGTCGTAGCCCTTGCCGAGCAGCTCACCGAGCATTCCGTTTCGTCCACCCCTGAAGGTGGCTATCAGGTCCCCGATACCGGTAAGGCCGTATACGGTGCCCGCGTCACCACCATTGGCCCTCACGATAATGCCGATCTCTCTGAGAGCCTGGGTCACGATTATGCCCTTGAGGTTGTTCATCGTCACATCCTTTCTGCTCTCTATACCCCTTATCCAGGCGATCGCTATTGAGTAAACGTTCTTCAGAGCCGAGGCTGTCTCGCATCCCACGATGTCGCGAGACGGAGTTATCCTGTAGTAGTCCGTCTCAAGGCGCTCCTTGACCACGCTTAGAGTGTCGTGGCCCAGCGAGGAGTACACAACGTGGGTGGGCAGCTTCTTCGCAACCTCCTTCGCGATCGACGGGCCGGTTATGGCCACCACCCTTTCCTTCAGGTCCTTCCTCTCGTGCCATATCGCCTGTGGAATGGTCAGGATCTCTCCCTCGTCTATAAATCCCTTTGCGAGCGTGATGATCACCTGATCCCTGAGAGAGTCTGATATCTGCTCGAATATTGGCATCACACCCTCGGTGCTCACGGCTATGACCAGAATGTCCGCGTTCACCGCCCTGTCGAGCTCATCCGGACCGAGGATTTCACTGACCGACACTCTCTCGTCTATCCTCGGGTGTTTCTCCCCCATCCTCAGCTTTTTGAGGATGGGTACGTCGTATTCTGTTCCCCACAGAACGACCTCGTTCTTCTCAGAGTAGGGTATTGTGAGGGCCGAGCCCATGGCACCTGCTCCAAGAACCGAAACTCTCATGGATTATAATAGAATTTTTAGCATTGATTAGCTTTTTCGTTCCCCGCGCATCTCTCTCGCCGCACTCTCGATCTCCGTCCTGATGCTCCTCGCCACCTCCTCGGGGTTTTCTGCGAGGTAGATTGACCTCCCCACTATCACCCCGTCCGCTCCGGCCCTGACGACCTCCGCAGCTACACCTCCCTGAGCACCAACACCCGGGCACAGGATCCTCATGTCTCCTGCAGCATCTCTTATCTCCCTGACTCTTTCCGGCCTCGTGCCCGGGGCGATCAGGCCGTCACAGCCGGTTTCGGCTGCGAGTTTGACGATCTCAAGCGCGTGCCGGGACATGAACTCCTTTCCTCCCCGGCTGCTGAGCTCCGTAACAACGTACACCTCCCCGCCGAACTCTCCTGCGACCTCCCTCAACCTCAAAAGCACGTCCCTCCCCACGAATCCGTGGGCTATCACCGCACTGGCACCGCTCCTGAACGCTATCTCTGCGATGAGTCCGCTGGTGTACGGGATGTCAGCGATCTTGAAATCCGCTATGACCGGCCTTATTTCGGAAAGCGCAGAAATGATCTCGATTCCTGCAGACAGAACGAGCGGGTAGTTTACCTTCACGGCAGACACATGCTCTGAAACGCGCTCCGCTATTTCGAGGGCCTTTTCCGCATCCATCAAATCGAGGGCAAGAACAAGCATGTCTGGATTTTCCGGAGGAGTGAATTTAAAGATTCCCGGCGTATTTATTATTAATCCCAAAATTTAATAGCCGACAGCGAACAAACATTCAGAAGGGGGTAACGATGACCGGTGAGCAGATTATAAAATTCCTCGATGCGATGGAGAGCCAGATAAGGACGCTGAAGGAGAACCTGAACATCGAGGAGATAGAGAGGATGATAGAGTCCATCCAGAACGCGAAGAGCATCTTCGTGCTCGGTGCCGGAAGAAGTGGTTTTGTGGCCAAGTCGTTTGCGATGAGGTTGATGCACTGCGGGTACAACGTTTACGTCGTTGGAGAGACTGTAACTCCGAGAATCGGAAAAGAGGACCTTCTCATTGCAATTTCCGGATCGGGAGAAACCACGTCGGTTGTCAACATAAGCAGGAAGGCCAAGGAGCTCATCGGCTCGAAGCTCGTGGCGATCACAAGCAACAACTCATCCTCCCTCGCCAGGATGGCAGACATAGTCGTCACGATAAAGGGCAAGATAAAAACAGAGAGGGATGAGGAGCTTTCAAAAATCGCCCCCCTCGGAACGATGTTTGAGCTGACTGTGATGATATTCCTGGACGCGCTGATAGCGGAGCTGATGAGCGTGAAAAACCTGACGGAGAAGGATCTTGAGGACAGACATGCGGTCCTTGAATGAGGTGGTGAAATGTACGAGGATCTCGAAAACCTGATCAGGAGGTTGAGTGACGCGCACGGAATTTCCGGATACGAGGACGAGGTAAGGGAGATAATAAGGGCCGAGCTCGAAGACCACGTGGACGAGATCAGGGTGGACAGGCTCGGGAACATAATATGCATCAAGAACGGGAACGAGTTCACGGAGATGCTTGCGGCCCACATGGATGAGATCGGCTTCATGGTGAAGTACATCGAGGACAGCGGATTTCTGAGGGTCACGCCCATAGGCGGGTGGTTCAGCCAGACTGCCCTGAACCAGAGGGTGGTACTCCACGGGAGGAAGGGCAAGGTCGTCGGAGTCATAGGGTGCAAGCCACCCCACTTCATGAGGGATGACGAGCGGAGGAAGGTGATAGAGATCAGGGACATGTTCATCGACGTCGGTGCTGACAGCAAAGATGAAGTTAAGGAGCTGGGCATAGATGTTGGCACCCCCGTTACGATCGACAGGAGTGCCGAGAGGATTGGCGACAGGATCACGGGAAAGGCTCTCGACGACAGGGCCGGAGTTGCGGTGATGATTGAGGCCATGAAGAGGACGGAGAGCAGGGCCACAGTTTACGCGGTAGGGACAGTCCAGGAGGAGGTGGGACTCAAGGGAGCGAGAATTTCCGCGTACGCCATAACTCCCGACGTCGCCCTTGCACTCGACGTCGCCCCGTCTACAGATTACCCCGGTGCAGAGGGTGTGAAAATAGATGTCAGGCTCGACAGGGGACCCGTCATAACGGTCGCTGACGCTTCGGGCAGGGGGCTGATTGCTCCGAAGAGGGTTCTGGACTGGCTGGTTGAGACAGCCGAAAACAGCAAAATTGAGTACCAGCTCGAGGTCGGAGAGGGCGGCACGACCGACGCTACCGCAATCCACCTGACCAAGGAGGGGATACCCACGGGAGTGATTTCCGTCCCGGCGAGGTACATCCACACTCCTGTGGAGGTTGTATCCCTGAAGGACCTTGACCAGTCTGCAGAGCTCGTTGCAAGGTCACTGGAAACGGCGGAGAAGTACTTCAGGTAAAGGGATTCCATTTTTCTTTTTGAGATTTCGCGTTATTTCATCTACTATTCTCCCTACTGCTCGTCTACAAAAATGGAAGGGTTGTTGAGTAGGTGGTGGGAATTTAGGTCTTGGCTGGATTGATGTCGGAAATAAAACAGAATCCTTGGTTAATTTGATTTGGGAAATGCTCCACAGCGATTATTTGAGGCAAAATCAGTCAGCAATTTGGTAAGGAAGAATACTTAAATACTTGATATCACATAAATACGTGTATGCCCAACATAACCCTGTCGATACCGGATGACGTATACAAGAAGATGAAGAAGTACAGTGAAATTAGATGGAGCGAGGTTGTTAGAAAGGCCATAGTGGATTACTTAGGGAAGTTAGAAGAGACCAGAACAGAAATCAGCACAGGAGACCTTTTAAAAGAACTTGGCAGCGATTTTAAAAAGAGTCTTAGCGAGTTAGAATTCGAAAAGGCTAAAGAAGGATACGAAAAGATGAGGGATGCTGAATGGAGAAGAACCTCTACGATACGAGCAAACTGATTGAGGCATACAGGGACAATGAGAAGATACGGGGACATACAACAATTTTCAATCTTATAGAATTTCCAAAAGCACTGGAATTAGACCTCAATGTTTTGTATCCGTCGAAATCCGATTACAACCTGGGATTGAAGATTTCCACAGAGCTGCTAAAACTCGGAAAGCCAATACCAGCCGTGGATGTGATAATTTCAGCAATTGCCATAAACAACGGATTGAAGATACTCACAAAGGACAAACACTTCCTGTTCGTTAAAGAAGTCGTTAGGGAATTTGAAGTCGTCGTGGATTAAGTTTCATCTTCTGGAGATCTCACAAAATCCCATAAAGTTCTCTATCTTCTCGTCCAATTTCTTCAAGCTCTCTTTTGATTTTTCTGAGAGGCTCAACTGTTTCATTCCTGCATTCGACCAGTCAAAAAAATTTGGCTAAATAAGCCCCGCTATCGGCACTATCAGGCTGAACGCTATTATCGCAGAGGCCATCAGGATCCCGATTATGAACCCGAGACTCTTCAGCGGTGCGGTATCCATGCGTCTCACCTCCCCATGTCTTCTAATCAATACGTATGCATTAGTGGATATAAAATTTTTTGAACAGATAAATAATTACGTAAGTATTGATTATCATCAATAAAAAATAATCATAACCAACTTAGATCACGATCTGTAATTTCCGGGCCGGGAACATTTAAAAACCTGCGATGGCTAAGAGAGTTGGAATGACCGTAAGAGCTCTGATGGGTGAGGTCGAGAGGGCCTGCAGAATTGCGAACGAGAACCGGCACAGGTACCTGGTGTTCATATGCTCCAGAGAGCTTAACGACAGAGTAATGAAGATTGCGAGGAGGGTGTACAAGCACCACCTGAGGGCGAGGGACAGGAAAAAGGGGTCGGAGAGACTTATGCTCGCCGGCAGGAGCTACTTCAACGAGCTCGCAGAGAAGCACTTCGACGGCGATGTGATACACTACAAGGAGAGCGGGAAGGTGCTCGGGCAGACGTATGACAGCCTGATACTGGACCTCACCGAAGGCTTTCACCCAAACGACCTGGGAATTCTGATAGAGACTGTTAGAGAGGGAGGAGTGATTATCGCCCTCTCGCCCCCCGTAGATGCGTGGTTCGACCTCAGGGGCAAGTGGCATGAGGATCTCGTCAGCGAGCCGTACACCGTTGATGACGTCGTTCCGAGATTTTACAGGAGGTTCATCAGGAAAACCCTTCAGGCTCAGGGAGTGATCGTCTTTGACGCCGACAGGAGGAGGATAGTAAAGAGGTACGAGTTTACGAAGGAGTTCGAACCGAGAGAGGAGATAGTGATCCCGGAGAAGAGGGAGATAAAGAGGAAGCTCTACAAGCTGTGCGCGACCCAGGATCAGGTCAGGGTTCTGGAGAGCTTTGAGACGTTTTTCGACAGGAAGAAAGACAGGAAAGCGGTGGTGATAACCGCTGACAGGGGGAGGGGAAAGACGGCCGTTCTCGGAATAGTCACACCCTACATAATATCCAGACTCGAGAGAGTTTTAAAAAGGCCTGTGAGGGTACTCGTCGTCGCACCGAGCCCTCAGGCAGTTCAGACCTACTTCGAGTTCCTCAAAAAGGCCCTCGTCAGGCAGGGCATGAAGAACTTCAGCGAGAAGAAGAGCGGGGATAAGACCACGGTCATCAACAGCAGGTACGCGAGGGTTGAATATGCCCTGCCGATGAGGGCAATGGTGGAGAAGGATTACGCGGATGTGGTCATAGTCGATGAGGCCGCGGGGATAGACGTCCCCGTCCTGCTCAAGATAATTGAGGGTGTCAAGTACGCGGTATTCTCGACAACTATCCACGGTTACGAGGGTACGGGCAGGGGCTTTGCCATAAGGTTCCTTAAGAGGATAGAGCAGGAGGAGGACATCGAGATCGTGAGACTCCACATGAAGGAACCGATAAGGTACGGCTCCGGCGATCCAATCGAGAGGTGGCTTTACGACGTTTTACTGCTTGACGCGCAGCCGGTGGAGCTCGACGAGGATGATGTCGAGAAAATCAAAGGTGGAGAGCTGGAGTTCGAGGAAATAGACAAGGACAGGCTGATAGAGGACGACGACCTTCTCAGAGAGTTCTTCGGGATCTACGTGCTGGCCCACTACAGGAATCGGCCCTCCGACCTGGTAATTCTCCTCGACATGCCCAACCACATCCCCCTGAGGGTGAAGGTTAACGGAAAGACTGTGTGCTCGCTCCACGTTGCCGTGGAGGGAGGTATGGACGAGGAAACCGTCAGGAAGCTGTCGGACGGCTACAAGCCGAAGGGCCAGATCATCCCGGACCTGATCCTCAAGCACTACTGGGACTACGCGTTTCCAGAGCTCACCGGGGTGAGGATAGTCAGAATCGCAACCCACCCGTCCGTCATGGACATGGGTATCGGCAGCCACGCCCTCGAAAAGCTCGTGCAGTGGGCCGAAAGCAGGGACATGGACTGGGCTGGCAGCGGTTTCGGAGTATCACCGGAGCTCCTGAGGTTCTGGTCGAGGAACGGGTTCGTGCCTGTGCACATAACCCCTCAGAGGAACGAGGTCTCCGGAGAGCACACCGTGATAGTGCTGAGGGCCCTGAAGATGCACATCCAGTCCAGGATAGACGACATAAACGCGGAGTTCGTGAGGAGGGTGATAGAGTACCTTGCGGATGAGCTGAGGGACATCGAGCTGGAGACTGCAATCGGGCTGCTGAAAAGCCTGAGGAAGGAGATCAGGACATGCGAACCCGAATTCACGAGAGTTGAGAGGAGGAGGATGAAGAAGTACTTCCAGGGGCACAGCCTGTTTGAGTACATTTCAGACATAGCCCGCCCTTTGGTCAGGTACCACTACACCAGGCTGGATAGGGCGGAGCTCGACGAGAGGGAGGAGAAGGTTCTCGTGGCGAAGTGCCTGATGATGCGCCACTGGAAGGAGATTGACGACAGCCGGGCGTACCGCAGGATGCTTAAGGCTCTGAAAAAGGTGTGGGAGTGGTACCATGGAGCAGAAGAGGATTAATTTTGATCTGGAGTATGTTGAGGCCATAATGAGCGGAAGGAAGGTCACCACCGTTAGGAAGGGCATAAAGAGGTATCCTGTTGGCAGAATAGTTGACCTGACGGTGGAGAACAGACCATTCGCGAGGGCGAGGGTCGATAAGGTCGTCGTTAAGAGGGTCGGGGAGCTGACAGACAGCGATGCCAGGCTCGACGGATTTGAGAACAGGGAGGAGCTTATAGAGGCTTTGAGGAGGATATACGGTAAGGTGAGGGACGAGGAGTTCGTTACGGTCGTGCACTTCACCTTGGTGGAGTGACCATAGCTGCAAACTCCATTGCA
>NZ_JBPLZQ010000044.1:0-13562 GCF_054018175.1 Geoglobus sp. | reverse complement strand
ATGGCGAAAGGATATATATTTCCAGAGCAGACTGGTAATACAGTACACTCCGGAGATGGTAATTTGAAAAAAACTAAAAAAATCTTCTATTTTCCAGCAAAAAAGCTTCAAAAGCTCCACATGGATGCTGAAGACCTGTGGAGAGTTCCAGCAAAAAATGGCTGGCAGAAATCTCCTGTAAGCCCGATGGAGGTCCTGAGGTTATTCGGGAGGCTGAAGGTCAGAGAGGGTTTCGAGCTTATTGCCTATGTGTTCAGGAAGGGGTTGCAGGGAAAGGGCGTGGTCTGGGCTGTCCCTGAGGGGCATTTTCCAGAAGTTGGGGAGTGCGCTAAGCTTGACGAAGTCGGCACACCAAAGCCCGAGAAAGCACTTCCGCCGTCGATGGTCCTCGACGGAGATGGAACTCCGGAATCGTACATCCAGGCATCGATTTTCCTGCGGGAGATGGACGAGTTTGGCGCACTCTGGCATGAGCTTAGATGGGGTTTGCATGAGATAATTGATGAGCTGCCTGCGGGATTCCATCTTCCGGAGACGGTGGACGTCAGACCCAGGACTGTTTTTGAAAAAAACACCGTCACGGAGTTCTTTACGCTCGAACTGCTGGAAAAAATGATTTACAGGCATTCCGACACGTTTGATGGGTACTCTCTGAAAAACCGGATCGATGAAAAACACGGGATTGAGAAGTGAGGGCTGGCAGATGTGCTTCCATCAGAAGTAACCTCCCACACTCACGTCAATCCCCGCTTCACCCAGCATCTCCACGAACTCCCTGTAATCGGGCCACTCTTTCACTTCGAAAAACTCCCTGCCGAGCCACCTGTACTTGTCCCTCGAAAGTGAGTGGTAGGGCAGCACATCCACCCTCCCGGCATCAAGCCTCAGCAGCAGGTCGAGGAAAGCGCGAAAATCATCATGGCTCTGAAAGTTGCACGAGGGGATGAATGGAATCCTGACCACAACATCTGATGCGGGAAGAAGCTTTCTCAGGTTGTCCAGAATCAGCTCGTTCCCTGTCCCGGTCAGCAGCCTGTGTCTCGCGCTGTCGTAATCCTTGAGGTCGTAAAGAAAAAGGTTTACGAGATCCAGAGTTCTTTCGATGTTTTTCCATGGCGTGTGTCCGGATGTGTCTACGGCAGTGTTTATTCCCTCATCCCTGCACAGCCTGAGCGTCTCCAGAAGGAAGTCGGGCTGAGAATACGGTTCACCTCCTGAAAAGGTGACCCCTCCACCGGAGTTTCTGTAAAAAACAGCGTCCTTCCTGATCTCATCCAGAATCCCGGATGGCTCAATGTCCTGCCCGTAGATGAACAGAGCCTCACTCATGCAGACCTTCACGCACTCTCCGCATCCATTGCAGACATCCCTGTCCACCTCAATCCCTGAAGACCCTGGCTTTAATGCGTTTGCGGGGCATGCGGCCACACATCTGTGACATGAGGTGCACTTCTCAGCCCTGTAGGCAATCTCAGCTTCAAACCTCTGCGACTCCGGGTTGTGGCACCACACACATCTGAGGGGACAGCCCTTGAGAAAGATGGTCGTCCTTATCCCCGGGCCGTCATGGATCGAGAACCTCTGGATTCTGAATATCCTTCCCTTCATGCTCACAGCCTGCAGGAAATCCTTGCGATCAGCTCGTCCTGGACGTTTCTTGAGAGCTCCACGAAGTAGGCGCTCCACCCCGCAACCCTGACGAGCAGCCACCTGTACTTCTCCGGCTCCTCCTGAGCCTTCCTCAGTACGTTCTCGTTAAGAACGTTGAACTGAATGTGCATCCCTCTCAGCTCGACGAAGCTCCGGATTAGAGCTTTGATGACTTCCGCGCCCTTACCTCCGAGAATTCCGGAGTCGAGGTTTACCGTGAAGGAAGCTCCGTTCGATAGATTGTCATAGTTGATCTTGCTTACTGACTTTATCGCCGCCGTCACGCCTTCCCTGTCCATTCCCGTTGACGGGGAGACTCCGCTGTTCAGGCTCATTCCATGCTTCCTGCCCGATGGCAGTGCGGAGGTCATGAAACCGAAGGCCACGTTTGTGGTCATCGGGTAGCAGCCGGCCGTGAACCTCCCGCCCCTGAAGTTTCTGTATCTTGCAACCTCATCGCAGTACATCTCCAGAACCATCCTTGCGTACCTGTCAGCCTCGCCATCGTTTCCATACTTCGGAGCGCTGAGCAGGATTGACTGCAGCTCCTCATGCCCATCAAAGTCGCTCCTGCACGCCTCTGTGATCTCCCCGAGCGTGTGGCCTTTCTTCAGCGCATGCTCCATTGCCGCAAGCGAATCTCCAACATCCGCAATGCCGACAGCCTGAATTCCGGTGAAGTTGTACTTCGCCCCTCCTTCGGTCACATCCAGCCCCCTGTCAAAGCAGTCCTCCACGCAGAGTGACAGCAGAGGGGTTGGCTTCACGCACGCGTTTGCGTATTCAAGAATGTTTGAGCCTGTAACGACGAGCCTCACTATGTGGGCGAGCTGCTCCCTGAACGCGGAGATCACGTCATCGAGAGTTTGCGGTCTTTTTTCAGACTTCACGCCAAACTCATAGCCGAAGACCATGTCCTGTCCGCCGTTGAGAGCATACTCCAGAGCCTTGGCAATGTTTATCAGCGCGGCATCGCTTGACGTGAAGGCATTCCCGAACGGCGAGATTTCCACACACCCGATCGTGGAGTAGTTCCACGCATCGCCCTCCTCAACCCCGGCAAACCTGAGCGCTCTGAAGACAGCCTCGTCATTGAATATCCCCACGTTATTCTTCCCCTCGGCGATGATCCCGGCAAGCATCTCCAGAAAGCTGTCGGGCGTTTTCGAGCTGACTCTGACGTGGACGTTGGGCTGCCTGAGCGGGATCGCTTTCGTGACCTCAAGCATGAGGTACGAGAGCTCGTTGGTCGCATCACTGCCGCTGCCGTCAACCCCTCCAATGGTAAGAGCCTGATTCGTGGCCTGCCCTGAGAAGTAAAGCTCCAAGAGAGAGTCGAACGGAGGAACGATCTCGTTGGGTTTCACCCACAGGTTCGCGAGGATTTCGAAAGCTTTTTTCCTGTTAATTCTGCCCTCCCTGAGGTCCTTCAGATAATAGGGTAGCAGGTACTGGTCTATCCTGCCCATTGATATTCCCTGCTCGTAGTTCTCCTGATGCAGTGCGCACTGAACGAACCACACGAACTGCACTGCTTCGTGGAAGCTTTCTGGCGGTTCGGCAGGGACTCTCTCGCAGATCTCTGCAATTCTGATAAGCTCTTCCCTCCTTGCCTCGTCACCCTCCTCTTCAGCCATATTCCTCGCAAGCCCGGCATACCTTTCGGCAAAGCGGATCATCCCTTCAGCTGCAATTTTTGCGGCCTCGTAAAAAACGAGCTTTTCTGCATCCTCACACCCGCTTTCCCTGATCTCGGCAATCCTCCTCTCGCTCTCCTCCACGAACCACCTGAAACCCCTATTGAGCAGGTACGGGTAGTTCACGGCAACATGAGATATCCCGGCAAGCTCCGTGAGAACGAAAAGCGAGCCTGAAAGCATGACCTCCATTATGTCCGGCATGAGCTTTGACGCGAAGGCCTCAATGTTCCTGCTCTCCCAGTAAGGAGCTATCTCCTCCACAAGAATTCTGGCATCCTCCTCATTAACCATCAGCCTGTTGCTCTCCCTCTCGGGAAGACTTTCGAGGTCGTTTATTATCCTCAGACCAACCCCTTCCGGAAACAGAATCGCTCCCGGAGGGTCTGGAAGCATCGTTCCGACAATGATTTCTCCGGGCAGAATCTGAATCGGGATGTTCTCAAGTATATGCTTCAAAGCCTTCGCCTGCCTTACGGGCATCGGCTCTCCTTCGCTCTCCTTCATGGATTCTGTGTAGAGTGCCGCCCTTTCAATGCTCAGCCTGGCAGGCTTCTGAACATTCGAAACAAGTGCAGAAATCCGGTCCATAAAACGAGTCTCGTGAAGTACATATTTAGAGGTTTCGCAAAAAGTTAAGAATTAATAGTGAAAAACAGGACAGGCGTGCTCACAGCAGAGCTACTCGCCGACAAGGTCCTTCAGAGGGATTTCCTTTCCGCAGCTGCAACAAACAACAAAAACTCCAACCATTCCGCGATCCTTCACTTTTATGTCCTCGCCATCCCTGTAGTCAATGTACCACACTGCCCTGCTGAAGTCGGCACCGCAGTGAGGGCACTTGATACCATTGGCCCTGTCCCTGAACCACTTGAGGAGCTCCACTGACGAGACCTCTTCCGAGCCCAGGAGCTCAGACAGCCACGCCATGGTGAAGCTGGCGAGAGAACGGGCATAACGTTTTCGATTTTTGACGGGAAAGCTTAAGCCTTGACGAGCCCATTTACCAGCATGAAGATCGTTTTCCACCCGGAGTTCATCAGGGTCTACACATCCGACCCGGCCGCAGAGGCAGGCAGAATGGAGGCAATCGTCCAGGAGATCGAGGATTACGAATTCGTTAAGCCTGAACCGGCAGATGAGAATGACATCCTGCTCGTCCACACTGCAAGGCACCTCGAGTGGGTCAGGAGCATGAGAGAGGTTTACAGATTAGCCAATCTTGCTGCGGGCGGAGCGATACTTGCTTCGCGGATATCGTTCGATGAGCCCGCTTTTGCAGCCATAAGGCCGCCCGGACACCACGCGAGTCCAGACGGCTCGTGGGGATTCTGCTACTTCAACAACGTTGCCATAGCAGTCCAGAAGCTCCTCGCCGAGGGCAAAATTGAAAGGGCTGTGATCGTGGACTTCGACCTACACTTTGGAGATGGAACCGCGAATGCCTTCAGGGACAGCGGCAGGGTGAAGTACTTCCACATGAGCGGGAGCGACGTCAGTGGAATAGCTGAGTTTCTGGAGAGGACGGAGTACGACGTAATAGCCGTCTCCGCCGGATTCGATCGAGCAAAGGACGACTGGGGAGGTCTCCTTTCGAGAGAGGATTACGTGGAGATTGGCAGGATAATCAGGGAATACGCGGAGGAGAATTGCGGGGGAAGGAGATTTGCAGTGCTCGAAGGCGGATACAACCACGCAGTTCTCGGAAAGAACGTGAGGGCTTTCCCGAAAGGATTTGAGTGACTACCTCAGCAGAATAACGTCAGTAACGCCCTCGTTTAGCTCCCTCGCCTTCTCCAGAACCCTTTTCCTGTAACTGTCCGCCCCCCGTCCCCTGAGCACCCTGCCCCTCAGCTCCGGCACCGCCCACTTGATGAGCAGAGACGGCAGGCCGACAACGACGATCTCACCGTCATGGGCCTTCAGAATTTCGTCAAGGTGGACCCCAAAGACGAAGGGCTGGTAGCCCTTCAGGTTCTCCAGCGCCCACTTCCAGCCCTTCCTGCCGGTGGTTATGGCGATTCTGTCGTACTGCTTTGCAATCTCCACCTTCGTCTCGACCAGCTTCCTGCACCAGGGTTCCACGAAGCCTGTCGTTCCGAGCAGAGATATCCCACCTGTGACCCCCATCCTCGCGTTGTCTGTTCTCTCCGCCACCCTCTCGCCGTGTGGGACCCAGATTCTGACCGACCCGCGGTACCCCCAGCGACTTCGTGCGAGTTCAACATTTTCAAGTATCTGCTCCATCACAGCTCTGCTGACAGCAGGTTTGCCCCTCACCACTCCAACGCCTTCGCCGAACTCGAGCCTGTCAGAAACGCTGGCGTGGATTTCAATGCCATCGGTTACGTCAAATTCGTGATCTCCGGAGAACTTCTCGGCCCTCGCTTTCCCATCCCCTGACTCAACTGCAACCTCAACATCTATGCCTGCAGGAGTCCTGACGCTCACGCGCCTCGTTTCCTCAAAGAGCGAGGATATCGCCCCAACTGCAGCTGCCGTGGCTACAGTTCCCGTGGTTATCCCCCTCCTGAGCCACCCGTTCTCCACCAGGATGTAGAGTCCGCTCGAGATTCTGTCTCTGACGAATTCCGCACCGTGCCTCTCAACCTGCCTCCTCACCCACTCCTCCGGATAGGTGTAGAGCTCAATCGGATCGCTGATCCTCATAGGCCAGATGCACGAGACCGTTGAATATCGCGACAGCCCACGTGGACCCTCCCCTCGTGCCGATGGATGTTATGGACGGAACGTCGAGGCTCCTTATCATCTCCTTGGATTCCGCGGCATTCACAAAGCCGACCGGAGTTGCAATCACCACTCTCGGCTTCACCCCGCGTTCGATTAAGTCTGCGAGGGCGAGGGCCGCTGATGGGGCGTTGCCAACGATGGCTATCCCACCATCAATCCTGTCTGCAAGCCCGTACATCCCGCTCATCGCCCTCGTCATTTTCTCGCTCTCTGCGTGCTCGACGGCCACAAAGACGTTTCCGCGAAACCTCCTGCGATTCAGCCCTGCAGCGACCATCTTCACGTCAGCTACCACGTCGGCTCCATCTCTGATTGCCCTAACACCCTCTCTCACAGCCCCGTTCCTGAAGGCTATCAGGTTCCGGACCTCGGGATCGCCCGTAGCGATTATGCACCTATGAACGATTCTCTCCTCCGGGGTTCTTCCTTCAACGTACTTTTCCACTATCCCGTAGCTCCTCTTCACGATTTCGTCAGCATCCAAGGTGAAGTTGCCCATGTCCTGCATCATTCCACCTCAAGCTCATACTTTCTCGAGTACCCCCTCGGGGTGATGATCCTGTCCCCGTCAACAATGGACTCGGTACTCGGAATTATCAGAAGGGTGTGCATGTCAACGACTCCGCTCTCTGCCACCTCGCTCGCCCTCATGACGAAGACCTGCTCTCCCTTCCTGCACACGTTCTTGGCAACACCGATGAAGCAGTCACCCCTGTACTCCATCACGATCTCCATCGCCCTCCTCAGATTGCCCTCCCTCCTCCTGCTGGACGGGTTGTAGATCGCGATCACGAAGTCCCCTTCAAGTGCCTTCCGGAGCCTCCGCTCGATGATGTGCCAGGGGGTGAGCAGGTCGCTCAGGCTGACCACGGCATGATCTCCGCTTATCGCTGAACCAAAGAGAGGAGAGGCAGAGTTCAGGGCTGAGATTCCGGGGACTATCTCGTAATCCAGATCAAGTCCGTTCCTGTAAACGAACTCCGCCACGAGAGATGCGAGCCCGTAAATGCTCGGGTCCCCTCCGCTGACCAGGCTCACAGCATAACCCTTTTCCGCGAGCTCGACAGCCATTTTTACTCTCTCGACCTCTCTGCCCATCCCGCTCTCGACAGCACTGCCCCCAACCAGGTGTCTGACAAAGTTCAGGTATGTTCGATGCCCGATCACGTAGTCCGAGGACCTCAGAACCTCCCTCGCTTTGACCGTTAGCATCTCCTCGCACCCCGGACCTATGCCCACCACGTACAGCTTACCTCGCGATGGCAACAGTAACACCTCCGTAAACCCTCTTCGGGAGGACAAGTCTCCTTTCCCTGGAGAAGTACAGTGCACAGGCCTCGCTTACGCTGTTCAGACCGAGATCCTTGGCTCTCGAGTCAGACTGCACCTCCACGCTGTTTATCTCCTCCCCGCCGAGGTACATCAGTGGTCTCTTGAAGTGATCCGCTACCCTTTCCATTACTCCATCCCCTCTCTTCCCCACCCATGTGGAGATTACTCTGATACTCCTCACGCTTTCTCCGATCTCCGAGAACGCCCTTTCAATTGCAGAGATTATCTCGTCAGCCGGCACTCCTTTCCTGTAGCCAACCCCAACAGAGAAGCCGTCCTCGTACTCCATGGCGGTGGTGATCACGGCCTTCATCCCGAGCATTTCGAGTCGCTTCGCTATTTCGTTACCCCCGTGATGACCCCCGAGTACCGGCACCGCGTACCTCAGCCCCTTGTCCACCACAATTACTGCCGGATCCTCCCACTTGCTTCTCAGCAGCCCGCAGATTCCCCTGACGACTATTCCCGAGGGCATAAGTGCGACGATGGCGTCATAGTCAATGAGGTCTCTCCACACGTCCTTCCGGTAGAGTACGACCTCCCCTTCGAGGAAACTGGCTATCTTCTCGAGCTTCTCAACGTCCTTTTCGAACCCCACGACTGCTACGCGTATAGTACCGACCTCCTCGCCTGCCTTATCGCTCTGCCAATGATTATCGTCGCAGTCCTCCTTATCCCGGCTCTTTTCACCTTCTCAGCAATGTCGCCGAGCGTTCCCTCTACAACCACCTCGTCATCCCTGCTCACCTTGTAGACAACAGCCACAGGCTCTTTCTCACCCCTGATTTTCGCCACCCTCCTCGCTATGTCCTCGATTTTGTCAATGCCGAGCAGGATGACGAGCGTGGAGTTTGTTCTCGCAAACTCCTCTATCTCGTCCTTATCGAGCGTTTTCCCAGCAGGCCTCGTTATCACGACGCTCGGGACGTCTGGAGATGTCAGCTCACTCCTCAAGGCTGCAGCAGAAGCGAAGATGCTGCTGACCCCCGGGACCACCTCCACCTCAATTCCCCTCTTCCTGAGCTCGCGTATCTGTTCGTTTATCGCACCGTAAATGCTTGGATCGCCACTCTGAACCCTCACAACCTTCTTCCCACTGTTGACAGCTCTTTCAATCAGGTCCACTATCTCCTCGAGCCTCATCCCGTAGCTGCTGACCTTTTCACCCTCAAACTCCGCAAGGAACTCCTCGTCAATGAGAGAGCCGGGATAAATTATCAGGTCCGCCTCCCTCAAAAGCCTGTAAGCCCTGATAGTCAGGAGCTCTGGATCCCCCGGACCGAAACCCACGAAGTGTACCTTCATTTCCATCCCACCAGAAGCGTGAAGTACGACGACTCCTCCTTTGGCCTTCCAACGTACTCTCCGTCCATGTACATCCTCTCGACCTCGACCACCTCAAAACCTAGCTTTTCAAGCTTTTCGGAAATTTCTCTGCTATTTTTTGCCTTCAAAACTACAACGAACCTCTCGTCCCACTCGTCCTGGGTCACCACTCTGAGCGGAGCATCAACAAAAACGCCAATCCTCGAGAAAACGGCTGTGAAGCTCGGAACACCAGGAACGAGTTCGACTGGAACAGAAGGGTTCCTCTTCCTCACCTCGCGAAAAACGTCCTGAAATGTCGAGAAGAACATCACGTCCCCGAGGGCGCAGAAGGCTATGTCCTCACCAACACACCTCTCGGCGAGTTCACGGGATAGCTCGACAACGACACTGTCAGCATTTCCCATCGGAAACTCCACGACCCTTATCTCCCGCCTGTACTCCCTGACGATGCCCTCGGCGAGCTTTCCCGGAACTATGACCTCATCTGCACTCCTTATAACCTCAACGGCCCTCACCGTGAGGAGCTTGGGGTCTCCAGGGCCAAGGCTAACTCCGTAAAGCATCCCCAACCACCACGAACACCGGATTGATCGCCCTGAAAGCTATTCCGCCTGCAAGCTCGTATCCGATAGAAGCGTTTACCATAACCACCTCTCTGAAAATTCCGAGCTCCTTCATCTTCCTCACGACCTCAACTGCCACGTCCATCCTCGCGCAGTTCACGACGACCCTCTTCGCCCTGCATACATCCAGCATCCGCTCTATTCCCTTAGTCCCCCCAAAGAAGACGCCGTCGACCTCGTTCTCTTTTAAAAAGTCGTATCCGTGAGAGTTCACAACCTCCACGTTTGAGCCTGCAAACCTCCGCCTGAGGATTTCTGAAAGCTCCGGATCGAGCTCGACAGCGTAAACGAGCCTTACGTACCTGGAGAGAAAATCCGCGACCCTTCCGCTTCCGCTGCCTACGTCTGCCACAACCCAGTCCCTTTCAGGCCTGAGCTTCGAAAACACAACTCCTATGACCTCGTCCTTCGTGAACTTGCCCCTCTCCATCGGATAATCAAGTTAGCTTGACACTAAGTATTAATATTTTGCTGTTCTTCCCCAGATGAAAAACCACCCTAAAAACTTAGGGAGAATTCATATGTTTTATCTCACAAAAAAGTACCACCATGGAGCCCGAAAGCGTAAAAAACTTCCTGAATAATCATTTAAGAAGAATTTCCCAGCTGTTCTTCTTTGCGATCACGGTTTACGCCTGGATCAGGCTGTACCTATTTGTCAGCCACTTCGATCACGGCACGCCGTATGTTGAAAGACCAACGTCTATCGAGGCTTTTCTTCCCATTGGTGCACTCGTTTCACTTAAAAATCTGATTCAGAACGGGTTCATAGACCCGATCCATCCCGCGGCGCTCGTCATATTCACGTCAATCCTGCTGACAGCCGTACTCTTAAAGAGGGGGTTCTGCGGGTGGGTTTGCCCGGTGGGGTTCGTATCCGAAGTCGTCAGCGAGACCGGCGAAAGGCTTACGGGTCGCGTGATGCTGGGGCACAGGGCGTTTGCAGTTATAAAATACCTCCTCCTCGCGTTTTTCCTGTACCTGATCCTCCCGATGGATGCTGCTTCCACGGCGGCATTTCTGTTCTCACCGTACTGGGCAATTGCGGATGTGAAGCTTCTCGACTTCTGGCTCAGGCCAGGAACGCTAACGGTGCTCGTTACGGGCCTGATCGTTATCACAACGCTGTTCGTCAGAAACGTGTGGTGCAGGTTCCTCTGCCCATACGGAGCCCTTCTGGCAGTGCTATCGTACATATCTCCAGCATCAGTGAAGAAGAGTGACTGCACGGGGTGTTTGAGGTGCGATGCTGCCTGTCCGTCAGGCCTGAAACCGAGCAGGGTCGATGAGGTTAGGAGCCCGGAGTGCATAATGTGCTTCAACTGCGTGAACGCCTGCCCATACGGATACCTGTACCCGTCAGTAGCAGGCAGAAGGATTAGAAAAGAGGTCTACGCACTTGCAATTGCCGGTATAATCTTCGGATTCTTTGCAATTGCGAAAATAACAGGACACTGGGACACCGCCCTGACCTACGATGACTACAGAAGGCTGATGCCAGTCAGGCACCTGATCTCCCACTGAAAAGTTTATATTGTGTCCAGAAAATTTGATCTGTGCTCTGGATAGTTGGAGTTGGAGTCCATGAAGGGCACCTGACAGAAGAGGGGAAGAGGGCAATATCCAGCGCGAAAAAGGTTTACGGAAGCAGGAGGGCCATCGACATTGCCAGAGAATACATCACCGGAGATTGCATCGTGATGTCGAACTTCAGCGACGAGGTATACCGGAAAATTGAGAGAGAGTCGAGGGAGATTGACGTTGCCGTGCTGTCAACGGGAGACCCAATGGTGGCAGGGCTGGGAAGATTTTTCAATGGGGCAAAAATCATCCCGGGAATATCGAGTGTTCAGATCGCTCTCTCAAGGCTTGGAGTTGATATCTGCGACGTCGTCATTGTCAATGCCCACAGCTCAGACGTCACTCCGAACATTCCGGAGCACTGCGGGAGGAACCTTCTGGTGCTGGCCAGGGAAGGCGTGGAGCTGAGGTTCCCCGGCAGAAGAATGATCGTTCTCGAAAGGTTGTGCAGCAGCGGGGAGTCGATTTACGAGGTGGAGGGTGAGTTTACCGTGAAAGACGATTACACAATTGTTTTTGTAGAGGTGAAATCATGAGGAGAGGTCTGGTTATCGTGGGGCACGGAAGCCAGCTTCCGCACTACAGCAGAGTTATGGAGATGCATGCGGAGAGGATACGGAGCTTTGGGATCTTCGACGAGGTCGAGGTGGCGTTCGTCGCCAGAAACAGGAAGCCTTCACCGGCAGAGGCGGTGAAAAAAATGCAGTGCGACGTGATATACCTGGTGCCGCTGTTCATAACCTACGGTCTCCATGTCACGGAGGACCTGCCCGACTTTTTCGGAATGGAGAGGGGAGAGGGAGTTAAGAGTGCAGAGCTTGACGGCAAAAAAATCGTAATCTGCGAACCCATTGGAGAGGATATCTTTCTGACTTACGCGATACTGAACTCGGTTTTCAGAGTTCACGGAGGTACTTCCTGACCACATCGCCGACAATCACTAGAACCGGCCCCTTCATTCCGCACTCGACAATTTTTTCTCCTATGTCTGACAGCGTTCCCGAAACGTACCTCTGGTTCCCTGCCGTTCCGTTCTCCACGGCAACTGCAGGAGTTTCCGGATCAACTCCAATTTCAACGAGCCTCTCAGCCACAGCGCTCATCCTGTCCCTGCCCATCATGACCACGAAGGTGCCACCCAGAATAGTCCCAATGCTCAGGTCCTCCCGCCCGGATATCACGGTGAGGGAGGACGACAGGTACTTGTCCGTAAGCGGTAGGGAGATGGCAGCGGGGACTCCGTTAACCGAGCTCACGCCCGGAATGATCTCGAAAGGTATGCCGTGCTCTCTCAAAAATTCAATCTCCTCACCACACCTCCCGAAAATCAGCGGGTCACCTCCCTTAAGCCTCGCCACCACCTTTCCGGCCCTTGCATGCGAGAGCATGAGCTCGTTTATTTCGTCCTGCCTTGCCCCGTGCTTTCCCCTCTTCCCCACGTTTACGATTTCCTTTCCAAGCTCTTCGAGCAACTCAATCAGGGTTCCGCTCACAAGGGCGTCGTGCAGGATCACGTCAGAGCTTTCGAGGGCTTTCATTCCCTTGACCGTTATGAGCTCCGGGTCTCCCGGGCCAGCGCCGATAATGTAAACCTTCCCAACCATCCGAGTTGAGGGAGAAGGCAGAGGATATAAAAATTTACTTAAAACCAGTCAGCTTTTCTTGTTTTACAGAAAGTGTTAAGTGCCCCGTGATCGAGTGTGGTTATGGACCCGAGAAAAGCAGGAATCGCGCTCGTAATAGCTGGAATCATCGTCATAGCAGCTACATCTCTGATGCCTCGCGATTCAGAGCTGAGCGTCAACAGGGTCATCAAGGGAGATGAGGCCGTGCGGATGGTGAAGTCAATCCACATCGGGAAGTTTGAGGTCGAGAGCGCAGCAATCGTGGAGTTCAACGGCGGATCGATAAAGGTCTGGCTCGCATACGCCAACAGCACCAGTGTTGCTCGCGATTTAACCGAGAAAATGGCTGAAAACGTCGGAAAGTTCTTTTCTAACCCGGAGAAGGTCAAAATTGGAGATCTGGAAACATACAGGGTGTACGGCAACGGGAGGGTGCACTACTTCTTCAGCTTCAAAAACGCTGTTGTGTGGGTGGAGTTTGAAAGCAGAGACGAGAGCTATCACAGAAGCGTGATCGAGAGGCTGTTCCTCGATGGCGAGATGGAAAAGTATATTAATTAACGTCGTTTATTCACGAACGTGCCGATGGAAATTTCTGGTGCAAGGGCCCTGAGGTGCGACGTCTGCGGGAAGATAGTGAACGAGCCCGTGTTCGTGAAGACCTGCTGCAACAACAAGCCGAGGGCATTCTGCAGCAGGCAGTGCTACGACAGGTGGAAGAGAGAGTGGCTGAGAAATCAGGAGCAGCTGAAAACTAAGGGCAGGGGGATGCTCTAATCCGCTTTTGTTACAGCGATGAATATTCCAAGCAGGATCACCAGCAGGTACATGTAGGCCTCAAACGTCAGCGTCTGACCGAGGATCAGTGCGGCGAGAATCGTGGAGCCCACAACCTCACCCAGGACGCTTCCCGTTACCGTTACAACCCTCATCCTCCTTATCAGGTAGTTCAGTATCGTGTGGCCCGCCGACAT
>NZ_JBPLZQ010000043.1:0-6740 GCF_054018175.1 Geoglobus sp. | reverse complement strand
TAATGGTCACCTACATTCTGTCATAAACCCTATCCCGCCAGTCAATCCTTGCAACCAGAACTGTCATTTCCTTAAAATCAATTTCAATAATAAGCCTGATTTTCATCCCCGCTTTTACTCGATAAATGTTACCCTTAATCTTCTTAATGTTCAGTGAAAATGGGTCGTCCAGCTTCTCAATCGTTTTAAAAACCCTCTCAAGGTCTTTCTTACCGAATTTTTTTAAATCTTTAACAGCTCTTTCAGAAAGCTCAACTTTAAAACTCATTCAAGACCCAGCTCCCTCTTTGCCTCCTCGAGAGTGTAAACTTTCATCTTTCCGGTTTTGCATGCCTCAATAATCTCCTCTACATCCCTGATCTCCTCATCAGCCATCTCATCACCCAGCAATTCATCTTCAAGTCTGCTCAGCCTCTTATCCATGATTTCGAGCTTCTCTTTTATCTCTTTGAGTAGTTCAACAACACTCATGATCTTACATATTCTCAAAAAAAATAAATATCTTACTTACAGGGCTTTCAGAAACTCATCCTTTCTACATACTCCTTTATCGCCTCCATCACCCTTTCCCTCGGTAGCATATACATCAAAATCTCTCAGATCCTCTATCCCGATTTTTGAGATGCCAAAACACTCCCACTCATAAAGAAACGAAGTAATGCCACACAAAACGGCAAATTAATTATAGAAAGCTCACAGCCCTTCCAGCGCATCCTTCAGCTTTCTAACATACTCCCAGGTCTCACCTACGCCCTTCTCAGTTATCTCGACCACTGTCCTCGGCCTGTCGGCTATCACCTTTTTTATTCCAATCATCCCGGCCTTCTCCAGCGTTTTAAGGTGGGAGTCGAGGTTTCCGGGCGTCAGCTCCAGAACTCGCTGGATTTCGCTGAACGCCGCCCTCCCCCTCGAAAGAAGATACAGCATGATTCCAAGCCGTACGGGATTTCCGAGGATTTCATGTCTGAGCCCGCTGAGAGGCCCCATTCAATCACCAATTATTCTGAATGCGCTGTAAAGATAAAGCAGCATCGTAACAGAGAACGCTGTTACAATCACGAAGCCCGCCCAGACAGACAGATCCTCTGCGGACGTGAATGCGACCACTGCTCCGATTGCTGTGATCAGGAATGACGGAACCATTTCCAGCTCAAGACCTCCTGAGTATGACAGCACAGCCCACATTCCGAACAGAGAGATTGAGAGGAAGCTCAGAAGTGCAGCGCCGAAACCGGCTGACAGAGTTGCGGGAAGCACCAGGAATCCAAGTATGGCTCCAGCCACCCATGACAGAAATATGAATGCTGCCACGGTCCTGCTCCCTCTCTTTTCGCCACTCCTCTTAGCTATGCGCATGATCCGTCTGAAAAGGATTCCAGACACTGCAACACCTGCAATCATCGCCACAACCCAGTAAACTGCCGAGATCGTGCCGGATGGTCTGAAAAAAGCGAGAATGACGTAAAACACGCTCATGACCATCAGCCAGTAGGCGAAGTTAATCGCAGAGTATATTTTCCCGACAGCGACAATTTTCCTCTCGATCTTTTCCAGAATTTTCCGGAGTTCTTCTGCGTCTTCCATGGTAAACGGTGTACTTCAAACTATTTATGTGATTGACAAATTCTGAAATGCATAGGAAGTTAGGTGAACCCCCGTCAAGGGAACCCCTCCTCACCGCTCGCAAGGCTTCAAAGCTTGGAGGGGCAAGGGCAGGAATTGGTATGTCAAAATATCTTAAAACGTTTTCTTTGAGATTTATCTCGACCATTTGGCGCCATTATCATGTGGTCACGATAACTCAGCCACGTGTTAAACAATGTTAATCTTTTCTTAAAGTGGCATTTTAAGTGTGAGTGCAAAATGAAATAATGCGAAAAGTAGATAAAAGAGTAAAAACAATTTTTGAAATGAACTGTTGAGGTGGCATCGTGGAAAAAATAGGAATTTACCTGGCATTGTTCGCTATTCTGGCACTTGTTGTGCCAGTTAGCGCGGAAGATTGGGAATTCGTTAGGCTGACAGATGACGGTGCTGACGACTCGCTTTCTGGTGGGGTCATTACGGCCGACGGTAACAGAATCGTTTTCATATCAGACACGGACGAAAATCCTGTTACAAGGTGGGACAGAGAGGTGTTCATGTACGACCTCCAGACCAAGCAGACTGTCAGGATAACCAGCAACGTTTATGAAGATTCCAAACCGGTCATATCTGGAGACGGATCCAAGATCGCTTTTGTGGAATACAGGTCTGGAAGAAGTTTCGTTTATGCTGTGAGTGAAAGTAATGGATGGCAGCAGAGCTCGCCGCTGTATTCTTCTGATGGAGCAATCTCCCTACTTCTGAGCAGAGACGGCAACGTCCTTCTGGTTTTTGAGTATGGGGAGGGGAAGGTGACGCGAATAAACACCGCATCCGGAACGGTGATGGGGACAGTAAACCTACCCTACGACACGAGCATATATGGATACTATGATGTTATAGGGTCATCTGGCGGTAGCAAATTTGCAGTTGTTACTTCTCAGTGCGCAAATTGTCCGCAGAATGTTAAACTCCTGTATACCACAACGGCGCAGGGCGCTGGAGTCTACACAACCGAAAACAGCGAGTACATAGTATTGCCCCCCCACGCAAGTGATGACGGTAAGGTTGTTCTGTACATGGAGTCTGAGAGCTACACTGGGAGGAAAGGCATATTCGTTTATCAGAATGGCAACTTAATGCAGATTGTTAATGATCAGCATGTATATCCTGCCATAAGTGCTGATGGTAGCAGGATATACTATGTAAAGAGTGCTGGAGGCCAGAACGGATGGGAGATTTTTGCAGTCAAGCCAGATGGTAGTGAAGTGGAAAAGATCTACTCCCCGGGCCTGGCCCGAATCAGCCTCCCGCTGGTCAGTGAGGACGGGAGCGTTCTGGTGTTCAGGGGTAAAAACTACGGCGAAGACTATGAAATATACCTGCTGACGAAGAAGACATCTATAACGGGACTGGGGACGATCAAAGTGGAGTTTGTCCCGATGTATCCTTCGCTGACTACGGTTAAATTGGGTTCGGCCAGAGCTTCGGCAGGGGATGTGGTGCAGATCCCAGTAGAGGTCGCAAAGGCGAGCAATCTCGGCAGCATTAATCTAGTGGTGACATACCCTTCAGACTCGATTGAGGCTGTTGAGGTCATACAGGGCTCGCTAACTGAAAACTCCCTCTTCGACTACAATGTGGAAAATGGAAAGATCAGGGTTGGAATCTCGGATGCAGCAGGAATGAGCGGAGACGGCTCTCTGTTCTACATCAGGTTCAAGATAATTGAGGATAAAGAAAGCTCTGAAAAACGTAGGATCATGGGAGACATGCAAGGAATCGTGGACTTTAATGGAAACGTGCACTCGATCTCGGTCGAGGAATATGACGTGTATGATGTTGACGGCAACAGGATAAACCCGGTGATCGTGGACGGGACAATTGAAGTTGTCAGCGAGGAGGAGGCAAACAAGGGCGACGTTAACGGAGATGGTTTTGTGAACAGTCTCGACGCCCTGCTGGCCCTGCAGATGTCGGTCGGCAAAATTAATCCAAAACCCGTGGCTGACATGGATGGAGACGGAAAGGTTCTGGCCAAGGACGCAACCGAGATTATGAAGCTCGCAGCCACGAACATGATGGAACAGGTCAAGACGGCCATAGAGAGTGGAATCCAGATGGGGGTAAACAGGTGAGGTGAAGATCGTGATCGTGAGATTTTTGGTACTCTCACTCCTGGTTATCGCCACCATAGGCACGGCTTCAGCCCTGACGGTGAAGCTTCCCAACGCAACGGGCAGCATTGGATCATCCGTTGAAGTTGCTGTTGAGGTCGAGGACGCGAGAGATCTGGGCAGCATGGATGTGGTCATAGCATATGACCCGTCTGTGGTCGAGGTAAAATCAGTGGGCAAGGGTGAGCTGAACAAGGGTCTGCTGTCCTCCAACACAGGCAACGGAATGCTCGCCATAAGTCTCGCAGATTCCAGGGGGATCAGCGGAAACGGAGCAGTTGCAATAATTGTGTTTGATACACTGAAGGAGGGAGAGAGCGCGCTGAAGATCCAGAGTGTGAAAGCTTACGATGTCAACACGCACGTGGATCTGAGGGTTGAAAAACAGGACGGAAAACTCGTTGTTTCAGGAGTGGAGGAGGAAAAGAAGAACGCTCCAGGATTTGAGATATGGCTTGTCGCTGTAGTGCTGGCAATTCTGGCATCACGAAGGAGAGGAAAGTGAATGAAACTCCTTTATTTTTTTAGTCTGCTGGTGCTGCTGTGTATGATGGCACTTACGGGTAAGGCGGCCGCAGTGAGTGGAGACTGCAATCACGACGGAAACGTGACGAGTGTCGATGCACTGATTGCTCTGAAGATGTCAACTGGCAAACTCGAATTTGAGAGTGTTGCCGATGTGAACGGCGACGGTAGGGTAACTGCATACGACGCTTTCAGAATCCTGATGATGGCCACGGGAGATGAGGATGAACTGTTCTTCGAACTTGGGGAAGTTGTTAAGAGTTACGACCTCAGCAGCTCTCTGAAGGAGGTCAGGATGAACTGGAAGATTGAAGAGAGTGATGGTGGAGAGCTGACGATCGGAGTGGTTATTGATAACGGAAAGATAGTCAGGTTCATGAAAGGAGGAATTGAGGATCCAGAGATGAACGCCCACACGGACGAGAAGACCGTTAGGGAACTGCTCTCCTCAAGAGATCCAAAAGCATTAAAAGACGCACTGGATAGCGGAAGGATAAGACTGGAGGGGGTTGGCACGGTGAACCAGATTAAGGTGTCGCTGATGAACTTTCTCTCCAGATTCATCTGAGAGCTTCAATATTGCTCAGCAAATTTAGTTTTTATCGTGTTTCAGTTTTGAGAAGCTGAAAGGTGGTAAAATAAACTGGCTGACACTTTTTCGTCAGTCGTAGTGCCTTGCGCTCAGGGTTATCTCCTCGCCTCCAAACTCTTTATAGCCAAGATGATCTCTTATCACTATGTATGCCATTTCAGGTGGAATTGCGCCGATCTCGGTTATTATCAGGTCTATGTAGTCCCTTGGCGTCACATCGAAAGCCGGGTTTCTGACCGCCACATTCGGATGCTCAAGCAAATCGCCATCAATGACCTCCCTCACATCCCTCTCCTCTATGACGACCAGCTCTCCGAGCAGGGTCTTGGGGCTGAACTTGTAGGTTTCAGCGGCAACCATGAACGGCACCCTCGTCTCCTTGGCTGCGAGAGCGATCTGCGATGTGCCTATCTTGTTTATGAGTGCCCCATTAACCGTGATCGTGTCAGCGCCAACGACAACCACATCCACCTCCTTCATGAAGTACCTGACGGCCGAATCAACTATCAGCGTGACATCTATGCCATAATCCGCAAGCTCCCTTGTCGTCAGGTAGCCCTGATGCCTCGGCCTTGACTCCGTTGCGAATACTCTGATGTCCTTCCCCTCGTCGAAGGCGTGCTTTATCACCGATAGTGCAGCTGAGGAGTTGCAGTGGGTCATTATCGTCGAACCGTCCATTATCCTCTTTGCCCCTATCCTGCCTATCTTCTCCCTCGCCGTGTCCACCCACTCGATGAACTCTTCAGCCCGCCTTATCAGACTCTCCCTCTTCTCCTGGTCGCTCTCGCCGGAATAGTTCATCACGTAGTTGATAGCATTGAAAAGGCTCACAGCCGTGGGCCTTGTGTTCATCAGCCTTTCGCTCGCTTTCCGCATCTCCTCGTCGAAGTTTGTCTTCACGTTCTCTGCATACTTCTTGAGAGTTTCGGCGGCAAACCTCGCAATCCTCGCAGCCCCTCTAACCTCCATGCTCTCTATCTTCCTCGCCGCTTCCTCAATCAGATTCATTCTCCACCACCTGCCAGAATCGCCGCTCCCTTCGCAACTGCGAGAGCATCCTTTATAACCGTTATCTCCGGCCTGAACTCCGGAGGAAGAAAATCGTATATCTGCCGGAAATCCTCCGGCTCGAGCAATGCGGAGATTCGTCCCCCGAAGACAACAGCTTCTGGATCGAGGATGAGGACGGCCCTTGCAATTTCTGCACACAGCACCTTGAAGCCATCCAGTCTTAGAAGCTCCTCCCTGCTCAGCTCTCTGCCGAACCTCTTCTTTATCGCCCATCCGCTGAAAAAGGTTTCAAGATGGCCGATCCCACCACAAACGCACCTCTCTTTCCCGCCAACAAAGGCATGCCCAATCTCGGAAGCAAGACCATTGCCCCTGTAAAGCTTCGAATCAGCAATTATCGCGGAGCCTATCCCGGTGCCGAGCGTTACTGCAAAAATGCTGCTGAAGCCGGTAACGTGACGGGCGTAGATTGCAAAGCAGTTGGCGTCGTTCTCCACCCTCCTGCCCTCGAAGAGCTCTGCATCGAAGCCGGGGATGTTCGGCGTTCTGATAACCTTTCCTTCTCTAACCCACCCGGCTATCGCAAAGACCGCATTGCCGTATTCCTCAACCATGCCGGGATTTTTCAGAAACTCCGAGGTTTTAAGGGTCTGGACGTGGGTGAACTCCCGCCCGTCGAACGAGATGATGTCGGTGAATGTTCCTCCGACGTCTATTCCGGCGAACATTACACCAGTCTTCTGAGATTCATGCTATTATAATGTTTCCCATCCGCGGAGAAGTAGCTGTGGGTATGTAGGGCTGTTAGACGCTGCTTGAAGCCGTTAACGTGGCCATAAGCACGCTTC
>NZ_JBPLZQ010000042.1:0-4894 GCF_054018175.1 Geoglobus sp. | reverse complement strand
GTACGCTTCTCTCACACTCTCCACATTTTCTACAAGATTCTCCGGAGAGGTGTGGTAATCTGCCCGTCCCCCAAAATCGAGTGACATCTCGTGTACTGTCACCTCCACGTCTTCGTAAAGCTCAGAGAAGGCGGACGTGTCTCCCGAAATCAGCACGCCGTTTATTACATACCCCAAGCTCTCCAAGGAGTGCCTCGTCTTCCTCGCCTCGAACCTCATACTGCCTATCATGAACCTCTCACCGTCTTCCAGCTCCAAAACTCTGAAGTCGAGTTTTCCCAGGAGGTATGGCGACGCTGACAGGAAGCTGTTAAGAAAGCTCTCAGCCCCTCTAGGGGCGTAGATTTTCAGTTTTCCTGCGTTGCTCAGCCACCTTGCTTTCAGGATTCCCATCAGCTCTCCGCAGTGGTCGAGGTGGAAGTGGGTCAGAACCACCGCATCGAGGTCTGTAACATCATACCCCGCCTGCTGGAGCCTGAGCATTGTTCCGAATCCGCAGTCCACCAGCACGAGCCTGTCGTCCTCTATCAGAAGAGACTGCTGTGCCTTTTCTGCCAAGCTGACTGCAACACCCGTGCCGAGGAATGTGATTTTCACCCTTTCACCCCCAGAAAGTCCGCCAGGGTGTGGAGAAGCTCATCGAGCTTCAGAATCTCCTTTCCGGAATGGACGATCCCGTCTTTGATGAACAGAGATATATCCTTGCCCATGGATTCGTAGCTCGTCCTTACTGCGTGCTCTATAACGTGCTCTGCCCTTCTCAATTCCCTCTTCCTGTACGTAACGTATCTTCCATCCTCAAAGAACCTTTCGTATTCCTTGTTTTTCCTCAAAAACTTCATTGAGTTTTCGTAACTCTCAATTTTTGGACCATAATGCTTTTTTACAGCAGAAAGTTCTCCTGCTGTAGTTTCGAAGATCAGGTAGCACATTTTGCCCGCAAAATGACTGCTTCGCATGACCACGAACTCGTTTTCCTCGAGAATCTTCCCGATCCTCTTTTCAGCCCTCTCGAGCTGAGTGTAGAGGTTGTCCTCGACTATTGGCGGTCTTTCGAAGGACAGGACATACACAAACCTGCTCTCCAGCTCCCTTTCGAGTTTCTGCACGTCTACGTTCCTTTCAGCCCTCCTGAAGTATTCCGGAGAGGGGTCCTCGAGGAAGAGCCTGCACCGCTCAATAAACCTCGCGAGGTTGTCTACGCTCAGGTTTGCGGCGACGTTCCTCCTCTCATCGACAGGATCCACAACAAAAATACTCCGCTGACCTCTCGAGATTTTCACACTGCCGTTTTTGATGTCTATGATCATGTCCCTCCTCCATCTCGTGGCATTTTTCACCAGGTTCTCGAAGGAGCCGTAAAACACAATGAGCAGCTCGCAGAGGTAACCTGAAAAGCCCTTTACCCTGAACTCCGCCCCGTACAGGTCGCCTGCTTTGAGGAATCTCTTTAACAGCCTGACGTCGTTCTCCTTTCCTCTGATCCTGTCCTTCAACCACTCATGATGGAACGGAGTTCTGTCCACGGCGCTTTTGATTCTTTCCGGACTCTCCAGCCGGTAGCATGGCACGATGTCGACCTCAACTCCACTGACGGTTCCGTGAACATAAGGGTGGGCAGCGTACCTCAGCTCGTAGCTGTCAACAACGCTTTTACCAACCTCCATTCCAATCCTTTCAAGCTCATCGAAGCTGTAGTGTTCGGGGAACAGGAGAAACACGTCTATTTCCAGACTTTCTGGCAGCCAGGTGTTCCTCGCGTAGCTCCCCAGGAACCTGTACTCAACATCCGGAAACTTTTTCAGTATCTTTTCGAGTCTCCCTCTTATCGTTTCCTCCGCTTTTCTGGCCCTGGCCACATCCTCGTCCCCTGGGAGCACTTCTGGAAGGACCTGCTTCAGCACCTCCCCAACCCTCGTCATGCCCTTCCCCCGAAAACTTCAACGTCGTCGTATATCGGGCCTTTCGGCGTGAGAGTTGACCGCTTTAGCTTGAACGAGTCGACCGTGAACTCCCCGTAGTCTCTGTCAAATTCTTTCAGTTCCTCAAAAAGTTTCCCTCTCATATCCGCGTCCACCCTCTTCACCCTTCCAACTGTCATGTGTGCTCTGAATTCCCTGTCCTTCTTAAATCCGAGTTTTCTCATCTCCTTCTCGACCTTCTCCGCTAACTCGTATATGCCATCACCCTCCACGCCTATCCAGATCACGCGCATGTAGTCGGGTCTGGGGAAGAATCCTATCCCTTGGAACCTGATCGTGAATGGATCGAACTTCACATTTCTGAGCCTGTCCCTGACCAGCTCAGCTCTCGCGTCGTTAACCTCACCGAGAAACTTGAGAGTAATGTGCAGGTTTTCCGGTTCACCCGGTTTCATCCCTCTGTATCCGGAAAGCAGCTTGAGGAGCGGTTTGAGCTTTTCCCTCAGCTCGTCAGGAATGTCGACCGCTACAAACAGTCTCATGAGGGCAAAGATTATTAATAAGTTCAAATAGTTTTTCGGTTTGAATGACTGGTAAGAGTAAAGGAGAGATCAGATACGTCATACTGAGGCCCCTTGGTTACCCTCTGAAGGCGAGCTACCACGAGTATCCCAAAGTGGACAATCTGAAGGTGTTTGACAGATACGCGAAGGAACAGTGGAGGGGAGAGTACATTTACCGGGGCAAGATGCTGTTCGACGTGAGGATGTTTCCCGACTTTGCCTTTGAGGTTACCGGATGCGAGCCGGAGGAGGGCTTCGTCGGAGATCACACGATATTTCTCGTTGAAAGTGAGTCTAATGAGATAGTTACCGAGCTCGTGGTTGATGTCAGCCTCGAAGACGTCGTGGGGCAGGAAGACGCAAAGAAGAAGGCGAGGATAATTCTGGAATATCTCAAAAATCCGGAAAAGTTCGGTAAATGGGCGCCAAAGAACATCCTGTTTTACGGCCCACCGGGTACAGGCAAAACGATGACCGCCAAAGCCCTCGCAAACGAGGCACACGTTCCGTTTCTTTCCGTCAAGTCCACGAGGCTCATTGGCGAGCATGTTGGTGACGGAGCCAGGAGAATTCACGAGCTTTACGAGAAGGCGAGACAGGCTGCTCCGTGTATAGTCTTTCTGGACGAGTTCGACAGCATAGCACTCGACAGGAGCTACCAGGACCTGAGGGGCGACGTGAGCGAGGTGGTCAACGCCATCCTGACGGAGCTCGACGGAATCGAGAGAAATGAGGGAATATGCACGATAGCGGCGACGAACAGAATAGACATGCTCGACCCGTCCATAAGGAGCAGGTTCGAGGAGGAAATAGAGTTCAGGCTCCCAGACAGTGAGGAGAGATACATGATACTGAAGAAGAACCTGGAGGACTTTCCCCTGTCTGTGAACGTCGATCTCGAGGAGGTCGCGAGGGTTACCGAGGGGTTCTCTGGCAGGGACCTCGTCGAGAAGGTTATCAAGGCGTCCCTCCACAAGGCGATCGTGGAGGGCAGAGATGTGGTGACCACTCAGGATCTGCTGAACTCCGTTCAGAAGGTTTCCAGGCCTGTCAAGCAACCGCCCAAGCAGATGTTCGTCTGACCTATTCTCCCTCAATCTCTTTTGAAAGATTCCTCACCATATCCTCGACTTTTTTGAGCTCAATACCAAGCCTGTCGACGAGAGTCTCCAGCTCTTTCGATGAGAGTACGCTTTCGCTGGTTTCCTCAAATAACTCCACCGGAATGTTTCTCCTCGCCGTGTAAAGCAGCCTGACGACGTCCCACCTCGCATAGTGTCCAACACAGTCGAAGTAGGCCTTTGTTGCCAGCCTGTCTTCCGGATTGAGTTCCGCATAAACTACTGCCTCTCTATCGAAAACCGGCTCCTCGATGTACAGTCCTGAGGGGTTGACGACCGCACTACCCCCGGCGGCGATGTCGAACGCACCCTCAGGAAGCACGTCTGGTTCGAGAAACATGTTCGCGCTTATCACGAACGTTTGAGTCTCGAAGGCATATTCCCTGATTGCGCAGTCGATGTCACAGCTTGCAATGCTGTCCCTGCCGGGGTCAAATCTCCTCTTACTGGCGGTATGCCTTTCCGCGGTCCAGTATCCCGGCCAGAGAGCGGCGTGAATCTCCTCACCCATCAGAGCGAGTAGGGACTTCACGGGAGTCATGTGGTTTTCGTAGCATATCAGCCCACCCACCTTTCCAAACTCCGTGTCGTACGTTCTCAGGTCCGTCCCATCACCGAGCCCCCACACCATCCTCTCTCCATGCGTGGGCATGAGCTTTCTGTGCTTTCCAGCCACCACACCGTTTGAGCCAATGAAAACGATGGTGTTGTACAGGGTCAGGCTGCCCGGCAGGGTGTCCCGTTCACTCACCCCGAGAACAACGTGCACGTTCAAATCGCGGGCAGCATCGAGAACACAGCCAAGATCGTCCGGAATTCTCACGGAGTTTTTCTGGTACTCCACCATGTACCGGGCCCACTTCGATCCGGGAGTGATGTTCCTCCAGTACGGGTACCCGGGAACGAATGTTTCTGGGAACACGATGATGTCCGCCTTCTTTCCAGCCTTTTCCACCGCACCGCAGACGATGTCAAGCGTGCCTTCCAGATTCATGTAATCCGGCGCGAGCTGAACAACCGCAACCCTCGTTACGTTTTCGATGTTCATCTCCTCCACCATTCTCAACTATTAATCCTGAATTTTAAAAGGCTGACCCCTCGTGGCCGCATCGCAGAAAAGTTTAAATATCAGATTTCCTAACTAAAGGTTAGGAAAAACAGGTTAAGGAGGTGATGGGGATGAGGATATTCGACCCGTTTGAGGAGCTCAGAAGGATGCAGGAGAGGATGGCAAGGCTGCTCGACGAGTTTGACAGGATGAGCCTCTCTCCAGCAGGAGTGGAGCTGA
>NZ_JBPLZQ010000041.1:0-2796 GCF_054018175.1 Geoglobus sp. | reverse complement strand
AGGGGGAGTGGACCGACAGCGATACGACAGAGGATAGATACGGTATATACGGTGAGGCAAAGCATCAAATAGACTCCAAATGGACCGTAGTGGCTTTGGAGTACGCGAGGGAAAGGAAGGCCTTCGGAAAACCCTTAATCAAGCACCAGGCCATAGCCTTCAAGCTGGCGGACATGTACAAGGACATTGAGGCGGCAAAGCTCCTGATCTTCAAGGCGGCGTGGCTCGTTGACAGGGGTAAGGCGGATCCGGCCTTAAGCTCTGCAGCTAAGCTGTTCGCAACCGAGACTGCGGTCAGGGTTACGTACGAGGCTGTTCAGATATTCGGAGGTTACGGATTCAGCAAGGAGTATGATGTCGAGCGCTACTACAGGGATGCGAGGGTTGGAACGATTTATGAGGGGACGAGTGAAATTCAGAGACTGATAATTTCGAGGGCAATTTCGGGGAGGCTGTGATGGTAAGGTATTTATCGCAGTATTTTTTCTCAATTAATAATTAAAAAATGGAGGTGGTGTGATGAGGTACGTTAAGGGTTTTTCCGCAACGACGATGGAGGACTACCAGCTGAACCTGATCAACATCCTGAAGAGGGCCGCCACGTATTTCCCGGACAGGGAGATAGTGTCGAGGCTCCACAGTGGGGAGGTTCTCAGGTACAGCTACCGGGAGGCGTACGAGAGGGTCAGGAGACTCGCTGACTCGCTGGAAAAGATTGGCATAGGTCCAGCTGACAGGATTGGCGTTCTGAGCTGGAACACCCACAGGTTCTACGAGCTCTTCTTTGCGATCCCGGGAATGGGAGCTGTGCTGCTGGAGATGAATCTGCGACTGCATCCAAATGAGATAGTGTACGTCGCGAACCACAGCAAGGCGAAGGCAATATTCGTGGACGAGACACTCCTTCCGCTCGCCGAGGCCATCGCTCCCCACATAAAGGCCGAGAAGTACATAATCATGGCTGACAGCGATCTTCCGGAGACGAAGCTGGAGAACATTTACAGCTACGAGGATCTCGTGAAGGAGGGCGATCCGGATTACGAGTTCCCGGTGGTGGATGAGCACTCTGCTGGCACAGCATGCTACACCTCCGGAACGACCGGCAATCCAAAGGGTGTTTACTACTCTCAGAGAGCCTTAGTGCTTCACTCACTTGCAGAGCTCCACGCGATAGGAATAAGGCCTGATGACGTGTACATGCAGCTCGTTCCCATGTTCCACGCCAACGGATGGGGTCTGTTCTATCCGGCAACGATCGGTGGGGCGAAGCTCGTGTTTCCGGGGAGGTACGGGGTGGACAACCTTGGCCCGGTCGTGGAGCTGATGGAGAGTGAAGGCGTGACTGTTACCGCCGGAGCGCCGGCAATATTCCTGCCCATGCTCAACTACCTGCAGAGCCTCGACAGAAAGCCAAAGCTCAACGTTCGAGCGTGGAGCGGTGCCACCGAACCGCCGCTTGCGATGATGAAGGGTCTGCTGGAGTACGGCATTGAGGTTATCCACGCCTACGGAGCTACTGAGACCACTCCGCTCGTATGTTACAACTTCCTGAAGCCGGAACTCGAGAACATGAGCGAGGAGGAGAAGTGGGAGTTGAGGAGGAAGCAGGGAATTCCGGTGTTCGGGGTGGAGGTTATGCTCGCGGACGAGAACGGAAATCCAGTTCCGTGGGATGGGAAGAGCATAGGGGAGCTATACATACGGGGTCACTGGGTAACCGGAAGTTACTACAACGACGCCAGGACGATAGACTCCTTCGTGGAGGATGGATTCCTGAGGTGGTGGAAGAGCGGCGATGCCGCGACAATAGACGAGCACGGATACATAAAGATCGTGGACAGGTTCAAGGACCTGATAAAGAGCGGTGGAGAGTGGATAAGCAGCGTGGACCTTGAGAACTACCTCGTCGCTCATCCAGCGGTGCTTGAGGCCTGCGTCGTCGGAATCCCTCATCCCAAGTGGGAGGAGAGGCCCCTGGCCTTTGTAGTTGTGAAGGAGGAGTTCAGGGGCAAGATCACGAAGGAGGAACTTCTCGACCACCTGAAACAGAGGTTCGCCAAGTGGCAGCTTCCCGATGAGATTCTGTTTGTGGACGAGATCCCAAAGACGAGCGTCGGGAAGGCGAGCAAGAGAACTCTCAGGGATCAGTACAGGGACTTCTACATGAAGTAAGTGAAAGTGCCGTAAAACTCTTCTATTTTATTTCTTGCATTTTCACGCGGTCTCTGAGCGAAATCCACTGGATGCTGAGAGGGGAGATAAACGAGGGCTGGGCCGGCTTGCTGGAGGCTCTCAGGAATGAATCTCTGGTCTGAGCTTTTGATTGCTCACCCAATCCAGGAGTTTTCTGCAGAACAAGGCAAATTCTTAAAACCATTATTCTGGTGTGATCTCTGGAGATCGGTAGCGGAACTTTCGTGTAAAGTATTTAAATGAGGGGGGTGTACTGAACATTATGGGCATAGAAGCTGAGTTAGCAGATATAAAGAGGATTTTAACTGAAATGTCCAGAAAACTTGATGAATTGCTCGAAGAAAGGGAAATTACAGCCATGATGAAGCTGTCAGAAGTTAGCTTAAAGGATTTTCTCGATGATGAGCCGGATATTTACTCTATAAAAGATGTGAAGGTCAGATACAGATGAAAGGAAAGGTAGTTCTCGTTCCGTTTCCGTTCACAGATCTCTCGGCTTCAAAGCTCAGGCCGGCACTTTTTTACCCCATCCAGTATGGTTGAGGGATTGGCTGGGACTCATTGATGCGACTGTTATTTTACCACAGGGTAGCCCTTGCTCGC
>NZ_JBPLZQ010000040.1:0-3093 GCF_054018175.1 Geoglobus sp. | reverse complement strand
AATTGTATCTCCTGCGGTTTCATTAGTTACTATTATTCTTAAATCGTTCACAGGGATAGATTCACCACCCCTATGTTCAATATATATCGTTTCAGTAGATCCATTTACAGCCTTTACCACAACAAGCTGCGCTTGTGGTGCACTCTTTGGCGCCTTGCTCCCCAGCCCGAAGACGAAGCTCGCAATCACTGCCGCCAGTATAACGGTTATGGCCACCATCAGAATTACGCCGATAACCGGCGATACACCTTTCTCGTCCCTAAACCATTTCATTCGCATCACCTCTCTGACAAGGTTTAATTGTCACTAAGGCCTATTTAAACTTTTTCCATTATCATCATAATCGGGGATCTGATGATGGGGTTTGTCGTGATGTAGCTGTTTTGACAAATTGTCTGGTTGAGTTGCGAGAAATTACGATGGCAGTGATAAGTTAAGCAAGGGGCAAATTGCCAAGGTTGCTGACTGATTGAAGGGTTGTGGACTTCTCAGCTCCCAGCAGCATCTCCTTTCGATCGCCAGTGCAGAACCTTCATAACCTCTCAAAACGAGTGGGAAATGCGGGAAAATGCTGGTAGCAAAAATTGACGAGAAAGTCTGATAGATGTAAGGGAACATATAGAAGCGATTGCTAAAATTCTCCGAACTTCCATTCGAACGAATGTACGATTTGATAAGCTGAGTAAAGCTTCCAGTGAACAGAAACTGCTATAATGGATCTTAGAAAGAATTAATATACTCTCAGGGCACATATTTACTTTATGCCAATTGAAATAAACCCCGAAATCTCCGGGGGAAAGCCTGTAATAAAGGGAACACGCATAACAGTGGAATTCATTCTCGAGTTACTCGCCAATGGGTGGAGCTATGAGGACATTCTGGAGAATTATCCCCAGCTCACGAAAGAAGACATTCTCGATGCAATAGACTATGCGGCCAGTGTTTTGAAAGAAGAAAGAGTGTATCTCCCGCCGAAAAAGTATGAAGTTCATAGCTGACGAGAACATCCCGCTCAGAGTAGTGGAAAAGCTCAGAAAAGATGGAATAAATATAGAATCGGTTATCCGTACAAAGCCGGGAATGATGGATAGGGAAATCGTGGAACTGTCCCGCAATAAGAAAGCAATTATAATTACATTCGACAAGGATTTCGGAGAGTTGATCTTCAAAAACTTCCTGAAACCTCATGGGTTAATCCTCCTGAGAATCAGGCCAAAATCCGTGGGATATATCTATTCCTTTCTGAAATGGTTGCTGACGGAGTCAAAAATAGAGTTTGAAGGCAGACTTGTGGTTGCAAAAGAGGATAAAATAAGGGAGATCCGCATGGGGCAGCCATGAATAACTTTTGAGATAATGTATCCATGCTGATGACGAAATCGGAAAGGCTGGTTTGATAGAAGTATGGGATATTTCAAAAGCAATTGGCAGGATTCTCTGAGCGTGGATGTCTCATTCTAACCAATTTTACTGAAGGCTACGGGACTGTTAAAATAACACCCCCTAGAATGGGTGGCGTCACAGAGCTCTCCAGCCAGCTTTGAACAGACTCAAACGAACTCATGAGAGGAAATCTGTTCCAGAATTTCTTTATCTTTCTCATCCACAACGATTTCTGTCTTATTTTCCCGTACCTCAACACCTCTTTAAGGAAAACGCAGGCTTCAAACCCATCTCCCCAGAAGACACCACAAACAGACATTCTGTTCTTGACAGTACCTCTACAACACATCGATTTAGCCTGCCTAAAGAACTGTCATGGAAAAATAAGAATAATGTTTTAAACCTCGTCCCAGACGTTCTGGTGATGCTGCCCGACGTTCAGCTCTCGAAGCCCGACGTGGAGATAGGCCTCAGCAGGGTCGGGGCCAAAGGCATAAGAAAGCTCGTGCAGGTGAAGAGAGACGGTAAAAGGCCGGTCATACTCATATCGACCTTCCACGTTTTCGTTGACCTCCCCTCCACAAGAAAGGGCGTGAACCTCAGCAGGAACTTCGAGGCGGTTGACGAGGTGATAGAGAACCTCACCCAGAACCCGGTGAGCAACATAGAGGACCTGAACATCAGGATAGTGGACGAGCTTCTCGAGAGGCACGAGTACGCGACGAAGGCCGAGGTGGTGATGGAGGCAGAATACATACTGAAGAAGAGAACACCGTACTCCAAGCAGAAAACTCAGGAGGTCGTGAGGATCTACAGCGAGGCAGAGAAGGCGAGGAGCGGTGAGCAGAAGATCTTCGTTGGTGCGGAGGTTTACGGCATAACCGTCTGTCCATGCGCTCAGGAGCTCATAAGGGCGTACTCGGCAGAACAGCTTGAAAAAGCTGGATTCACTGCAGATCAGATTTCCGAGATCATGCGATTAATTCCATTCGCATCCCACAACCAGCGCGGCAGGGGGTTCGTGAAGGTTGAGGTGAGGGACGACTTCAAGCCGAGAATCGAGGACATAATAGACATAGCGAAGGCGGGAATGAGCTACGAGATCTACGAGATTCTGAAAAGGGGTGACGAGCTCGAAGTGGTAAAGAACGCTCACTTCAACCCCCGCTTTGTGGAGGATGCCGTCAGGCTCATGGCAAAGTCGGCTGTGGAGAAGTTTTCAGGCGCTCCCGGCGACGTGCTCATCTACTTCAGACAGGTGAACGAGGAGAGCATCCACCAGCACGACGTCGTGGCCGAAAGGATTGCGACGCTGGGAGAGCTCAGGAATGAAATCAACGGCAGTCCTTAGTCCGATCCTCATCATTCTCGTTCTTCTACATGTTGCAGGCGGATGCCAGATTCTCGAGGTTCTGCCAGATCCCTACGTAGATGACGGCCGCGAGTATTTGAAGGTGCTCTGCTAGACGAACTGCACGCTGAGCGATGGAGAGAGCGAGTTCTCCTTTGGTCCGGGCGTTCATTATGTCGCAAGAAGCTCTGCAGAATTCGCCAGGTACTACGGCTTCCGTCCTGATGCGGAGGGCATCAGGCTCTCGAACGGTGGAGAGGAGGTAATGCTGACGTGCGAAAACCGAACTGATATCTTCGACTACAGCTTCTTCACCGACGACGGACTCATCTACTACAGAAAGGACGGAAAATGGGACT
>NZ_JBPLZQ010000039.1:0-4247 GCF_054018175.1 Geoglobus sp. | reverse complement strand
CTCGTAAACCTCGTCGAATTTCTCGTACTCCCGGTAGCCCTCAAGAAATGCATTCCAGAGTTCGGCCCAGTTGTCGTAATCAGCCTTCAGGGCCTCGTAAAAAACGTGAATGTCGACGCCCTTTGCCTCCATCCTCTCGTCGTGGTAAGAGAGTCCGAAGTCGATGAAGTATACCCTCCCGTCTTTCAGAATCATGTTCATGGGCGTTATGTCCCCGTGAATTATTCCGGCCGAGTGCAGCCTTGCAACGGCCCTGCCGATCTCCCTGCACAGATCCCTGCTCATAACTCTCTTCACCGGAGTGCCCCGTATCCTCTCCATCACTATCCTGTCCTCCTCGACGTCGAGCACAACCGGCGTTGCTACACCTGCTCTCCTTGCTGAGGAAAGTATCCTCGCCTCGGTAACAGTTCTCCTTCTCCTGAGCAGATTGTCGAGCTCTCTGACCCTGTACCTCTTCGGAACCCTGACCTTTTCAACCCTGTCGTCGTAAATTCTGACCTCGGCCTCCCCTCCAATGAATACCTCTACCACCTGACCTCCACCTCTTCTATCCTGAAGTCGGGATTTATGTGCGACCTCTCAACATCAACGCTGACTCCGTGCTCGTGCATCAGAAGTGCCGTGTATGCGATCATTGCGCCGTTGTCCCCCATGTACCTCTTCGGAGGGGCGAAGAACCTGGCGCCTCTGTCCTCGCACATCATCCTGAGCATTTCCTGGAGTCTGCTGTTCGCACCAACTCCTCCGACGAGCAGGCACTCGTCTCTGTCAAGGTACGCCATTGCCCTTTCTGTGACCTCAACAAGCATGGCGAATGCCGTCTCCTGGAGGCTGAATGCGACGTTTTCTGGCCTTACGCCCTCGTCCACGAGTTTCATTGCGTAGGTTACGAGGCCGCTGAAGGAGAAGTCCATCCCCTTGACAACGTACGGCATTTCAATGTATTCGGTGCCTCTCTCAGCGAGCCTCTCGACCCTCGGCCCTCCGGGGTGGGGCAGGTTGATGTGCCTGGCAAATTTGTCGAGCGCGTTTCCTATGCCTATGTCGAGCGTCTCTCCGAAGACCCTGTACCTGTTTCCCCTCTTCGCTATTACCTGACTGTTCCCTCCACTCACATATAGCGTCACGGGGTCTCTCGCTCCGGTCATCCACCTGCCTATTTCAACATGTGCCAGGCAGTGGTTCACTCCCACGAGAGGTATGCCGAGCCTGAGGGAAATCGCCCTCGCAACCGTGGCACCTATTCTGAGGCAAGGCCCCATTCCGGGGCCCTGAGAAAAGCCAACGACGTCGATCTCGGAAGGATCTATCTCTTCAAAAACGCTCTTCAGAACTCTTCCTGCAACCTCTGCGTGGTGCTGTGCCGCCTCTCTCGGGTGGATCCCTCCTTCTTTCGGCCTGTACGCATCTCCTGCTAACGCTATAACTTCCTTTTCATCCACCACTCCTACGCTGAAGTTCCACGCGGTGCTCTCTATCCCGAGAGAAATCATTTCTTGAATTCAGTATACCCGCACCTTCCGCAGGTCCTTCTGTCCTTGTGCTCGGCGAGGAAAACACCCTCTCCGCACCTCGGACAGAACTTCCTCGTCCTGACGACCTTGTCTCCCTTGATCTCGTAGAATTTTGACACCAGGACCTCACCCTTCTTGCCCTTGGTCATTGCTCTCCACCCTCCTGGGACTCTTCAGCAAAATTCCTCTTGAGGATGTAATCCTCCTCAACCGCCTTCATATCCTCTGGCGTCTCGTAAATCAGCGCGTATCCCTCTGCCTCCATCTTTCCGAACTCCGGTTTCATCCACCTGACGACGAGCCTGTCCTGTGTTGCGTTGAGAAGCCCCGAAAGTTTCTCCCTCACTTCCTGCCTTGAGGGAGTTACCTTGGTGTCCTCGTACTTCACCCTGAAGTAAACTTCCTTTCTTTTCAGCAGAGGATTGTCCCTCTGTTTCTCAATCAGCAGCTCCATCCTTACCACCTCCAATGAGCATGGATCTAACCCTGTCATTTCCAACTTCTTCCATCTCCTCAACCATGCGGGATATTAGAATTTTACCCTCCTCACTAACTGTGTATGCAGCAATACCCTTGGAGGGTATGCCGTAGAGAATCACGCTGCCGGCTGGAAGGAGAAGTGCGAGAGGAAGGGCAGACATGTCCTCCTCTCCTTCAACAATTATGCACGTCCTTCCCTCCGAGATGCCGGTCTTCAGGGCCTCAACGAGCTCCTCGGTTATGTGTCCCTGAGGGTTGCTCACCCTGACGACATTGTAGCCACTCAGGAAGGGCATGATGTCTGACTCGAAACCATCTCCGAGCTCTCTCCTCTCCGTTTTGAAGTCGATTACAACGAGGTCTGGCGAATACCCTGCCTGAAATGTGAAAAGGGAGACGAGATCTCCTATGGTTGCCAGGAACTCTGTTTCCTTTATCTCCTCTATGCTCCTAACGAGCTCAGGACCAATCCCCTCGTACAGCCTGCCGAACGGGACTGCAAGCTCTTCTCTGAGTTTCTCTGTTACCCTCAGCATTTCAGCTCACTATGAGTGCGTACTTGCCAGCATACTTCACTCCGAGCTTCTTGGCAACCTCACTTTTTTCCGGGTCAATTATCACGACGTACCCGTGCCACTCCCTCGTGAACTCCCTGCTGCCGCAGACCTTACAGACTGTCGGCTCTTCGGTTATGTATCTGCACTTCTTGCAGGCGTACTCTACCATCACTCACCACTCTCCAGCTTTCTCTTATCCTCCTCGATCCACTTCAATGCGCCGAGCCAGGGCTGCCTCATTGTGAGACCAATCTTGCTCTTTTCAGGCTCCTTCTCCTTTAGTGAAAGGGCCACGATTCTCGCTCTTACGATGTCGCCCTCCTCGAGTGTTCTCTTGGTCTCCTTTCCGACGAGTCTCTTGCTCTTCTCGTCAAAGTTCAGGTAGTCGTCCGTGATCTGACTCATGTGGAGCAGCCCGTCGAGCGGTCCGAGGGAAACGAACGCTCCGAACTCGACTATCTCATTAACCAGACCCTCAACAACCTCCTGCATTACCGGTTTGAATGTTATTGCCGTGAAAACCACGTCGAAGTACACACCGCCATCTCCCTCGATTATCTTTCCCTCGCCTATCTCCTCCACGCTCTCTATACCGACGATCATCCCGTACTCCTTGTCCAGCATGCCCTCGAAGTTCTCCCACAGCAGTTCGTCGATTATCTGACCAATGTCCTCGCCGAGCCTGTTGGGGGGAACCCTAACCGTGTCTCTAACCTTTATCCTTGCATACATGATCATCACCAGAATATGTGGGGCAAAGGACTGCTAAGCTTATAAATTTAATCCCGACCTGCAGATTAATTTTTCCCCGGATGGGATCGGAAAGAACTGAAAACTCACACCTGACACTCCTTGGGAACGCAGTACCCTCCGTTGAGGAAGTAGTACCTGCACACGAACATGTCGCACATGTACTCCGGAACGACGAGCTTGTATTTCCAGCACCAGTACCTCTTCACGCACTCACTTTATTCCCGGTACTAATTAAATGTTGCTCCCATGGATTCGCATCTCCAAAATCCTAAAAATTAAATACTCATGAAGAGTCCCATAGGCCGGAATGAGAATCGTGATGAAGTTCGGCGGAACGAGCGTTAAGGACGGCAGAAGCATACTCCACTGCGCAAACCTCGTGAAGAAGTTTTCCAGGAACAACGAGGTGGTGGTGGTAACATCCGCAATGGCCGGCGTCACGGACTCTCTTCTGCACGCGGCGAAGAAGTGCTGTAACGATCCGTCTCCCGGTTTTATCAAGCTCTTCATCGCTGAAATGACCAAGAGACATTATGATGCGGTCAATGATGCTGTTAAAAATGAGGAGATCAAGTCAAAGGTCCTGTCCAAAATTGACAAGCTTCTTGACGAGCTCGAGAAAGTGCTTCTGGGAATAAATTACCTTGGCGAGCTAACTCCGAGAAGTCTCGAGTACATTCTCTCGTTCGGTGAGAGGCTCTCTGCTCCCATACTCTCCGCGTCACTCCTGTCCATGGGGGTCGACAGCCTGGCGCTCGAGGGGGGAGATGCCGGCATACTGACGGACGAGACCTACGGGAGAGCCAAACCCCTTCCCGAGGTTTACGGTACGATCAAGAGCAGACTCGAACCACTCATTTCCATAAAGAAGAGCGTTCCTGTCGTTACTGGTTTCATCGGCACAACCAAAAGCGGGAACATAACCACCCTCGGTAGAGGT
>NZ_JBPLZQ010000038.1:0-8477 GCF_054018175.1 Geoglobus sp. | reverse complement strand
GGGAGAGGAACGGACAGCCGGTGGTGTTCGAGGAGTGGGTCAGGGAGCTGATGGCCAAGACCAAGGTTGCCGTGGTCGGGTTTGGAAGCTGCTCTACGTACGGTGGAATTCCGGCTGGAAAAGACGGCGTTGGTTCGAAGTACGACAACGGAAGCGTTACAGGAGCTGTCGGACTTTACGACTTCGTAAAAATGTACGGCATGCCCTCGGCCAAGCTCTACCTTCTCCCGGGATGCCCCGGGCATCCGGACTGGCTGATGATAACGCTCGCGAGCCTGCTTCTCGGAGTAACGCCTGAGGTTGACGAGTACTACAGACCAAAGGCGATGTTCTCCAGGATCATCCACGACCACTGTCCGAGAAGGGGATACTACGGAAAGGGGCAGTTCGCCTACTCGCTGGACGAGACGGACTCGAAGTACGGGAAGTGCCTTTACAAGGTGGGCTGCAAGGCTCCATTCACGTACGCGGCCTGTGCCGAGACGAGGTGGAACGGTGGAATCAACGTCTGCATGAACGCCGGTGCACCCTGCATAGGCTGCATGGATCCTGGCTTTCCGGACAATATGTCGCCGTTCTACGAGGCTAAGGAGAGTACCGAGATCATGTTCGGTCTCAACCCGACCACTCTCGGCCAGATTGCTGTTGGTGCAGCCGTTCTCGGAGTTGGTGCACACGCAATCAGGAGGGGTACGAAGCATCCGGAAATCAAGGACGATGAAATCGAAAAGAAGGATTGAGGAGGTGATCTGAGTGGAAATTACGATTGATCCGGTTACGAGACTTGAGGGACATCATGGTGTTAAGATTAACGTTGATGGTGGCGTTGTTACCGATGCGAAGGCCCTCGCCCTGATGTTCAGGGGATTTGAGAGGCTCCTCGTTGGAAGGGACATAAGGGATGCCCCCATAATAACCCAGAGAATATGCGGCGTCTGCCACAACGACCACAGGCTTGCCAGCCTCATGGCGATAGAGAACGCTGCCGGAATAGCTGATGAGTGGAACGTGGGAATTCCACCTGCTGCAACTGCCTACAGGAATCTCGTCGCCGCACTGCAGTACGTGTACGACCACCCGGTTTGGGTGTACGTCCTCGCAGGTCCGGACTTCAGCGACTCTCCACACGGTACGGGGCTGACAAGGCTCAACCCCATACTGGGCAAGGGTGTCAAGGAGGCGGTCTGGGCTCAGAGAGAGCTTCACAAGGCGATGGCACTCATCGGCGGTAAGGTACCGCACATGATGACCCCCGCCCCCGGAGGAATGACTCTCGAGATTGATGAGAAAATCATCGCTCAGCTCGTCGGGATTATCGCCGACGTCAAGAAGTGGGCGGTTGGAGTCGGCATCGGTCAGCCCGCAGCGACAAACGCTGAGTACGTTCTTGACGAGGTTCTGAGGCAGCTTGAAGACATCAAGGCCGGAAAGAGAAAGGAGTTCGAGCCGAAGGAGGGCATGGGCAACGCACTTTTCGACATGGTCGCAATGATTGCAGTCGCACACGACATGGGACTCAACGAGCAGGGCGTCTGGGAGGACTCGAAGATGCTCTCCTACGGATTCCTGCCGGACCCTGAGACTGGAGAGCTCTACTTCCCACCGGGATTCTACAACGGCAGCGAGCTCGAGAACCTGGACTACAGGAGAATATCAGAGGACACAACCTACGCGTGGTACAAGGACGAGACCCAGACAGGATATGTGGGCGCTGACCTCCCGCCGGAGCCGTACTACGGCAAGCCCAACGCGTACACCTGGGGCAAGGCGCCAAGGTACGATGGCTGGCCAGCCGAGGTCGGCCCGCTTCCGAGGCTCGTGGCCATGTACCTCAAGAAGAGCAAGGAGCTCGGCGACCCGCTTGGCCTCAGGAAGACATTCTGCGGGAGCCCAACAGTCTCGACAGCCCTGAGCAGGATGATAGCGAGAATTCAGGAGGAGCTCATAATGATCGACTACCTCGAGAGCCTGCTGCTGCAGCTGAAAGAGTACGCAGGGAAGAAGACCGCGATAGAGTTCCCCAAGAACGTTACAGGAGAGGGCGTCGGACTGAGGGAGGCCCCAAGAGGAGCTCTCGGCCACTGGGTTGTTGCAGAGAACGGCAAGATAAAGAGGTACCAGGCAGTCGTTCCAACAACCTGGAACGTCTCGCCAATGGACAGCAAGGGTCAGCACGGTCCGCTCGAGAGCGCGCTCATAGGCACACCCGTCAGCGATCCGGGCAACCCGTGGGAGGTCATCAGGGTGATCCACAGCTTCGACCTCTGTCTCGCGTGCACGGTCCACGTCTTCACCAGGGAGGGCAAGAAAACGAGCATAACTCTCGACGCCTGTTCCATCTAAATTTTTTGAGATGAGGTGATAACCGTGGGCAAGATATTCAGGTACGATGCGGTGACGAGGGCCTCGCACTGGATCCACACATTTGCAATGATCCTGCTCATAGTCACGGGTCTGCAGATATTCCTGGGACTCGGATTCATGGACTCGTTCACCGTTCCATTCCACGTGTTCCTCGGGTGGATTCTCCTCGCGGCGCTCGTCATGGAGGTTCTCAACTGGGCCCTTCATCCGAGGGAGGTTCTGCTGTCAATTCCGACTCCAAAGGACATAAAGAGGTGGATAACGATTGCCCTCAACTTCATGGGCCTGACGGACAAGTACCCCGCATACCACGTCTACAGCAGGAAAAAGGGAGAGTACATAAGCAAGTGGCACCCGGTGCTGAAGTTCATGATCTGGGGAGACCTGTTCTTCGTTCTGGTCATCGCTTTCACGGGCTTCGCCATGTACTACCCTGCGGGACATCCGCTCGCCTTCCTGCTGAACTACCTGGACATGGGGACCATAAGACTGCTCCACTTCATAGCTTTCATATACTTCGTTCTCGTCCTCATTCCACACGGATACTTGGCTCTCCAGCCGGTGAACAGAGGAGTGCTCAGGTCGATGATAACGGGATGGGACGAGGGAGAGGACACCGTAATTGTTGAATAACACAACACCTATTTTTTAATGACATGGTAGTCGTAATTGGAGTCGGCAACCTGATTCTCGGAGACGACGGCTTCGGAATACACGTGATCGAGAAGATGAGAAAAATGGACGAGTTCAGGCAGGTCAGAATCGTGGATGCCATGACAAACTCGGCAATTCTGCTCGACGCGATGGAGGGTGAGGACAAGGCCATAATCGTGGACGCGATTGACATAGGCCAGGAGGGCGTGGGAATCTTCAGGTTCAACCCGAACGTCGAGGACTTCCCATCAGACGTGATGCTCAGCATGCACGATTTGCATTTCAAGGACGTCATTGCCATGGCGAGGGGAGTTTACAGGCTCCCCGAGGAGATCGTGATTGTGGGAGTCAGGCCGAGGAGAGTCGAGCTCAGCCTGGAGCTGAGCGAGGAGTGTGCGGAGCACATTGACACAGTGATCGACGTGATCAGGAAAGAGCTCGGCCTATGATGTAGTCGATGTCGAGCCTCTTTTCAACGATCTCCGAGAAACTCTCAACGGGGTCGCCCATTCCCGTGTACCTCATCCCGGTAAACCGGTAGAACTCCCTCGCCACGTTTTCATTGAACAGGAGCCCGTGGAGGTATGTGCCCCACACCAGACCGTCCTCACTTCTTCCACCGTCATCCTCGAAGACTGGGTGTTTCGCATCTGTCGTGCCCATGTGTATCTCGTAACCGCTAACATGCTCCCCGTAAATGCGATCTATCACGGCGACCCTCTCAGTAATTCTCTTTCTCACCTGACGCGTCACCTTCCTGTATTCCCTGAACTCGGTAACTGCGTCAATCAGTCCTATCCCCTTAACCCTCACATTGCCGGCCTCAACTCCCCGGTCTATGATCTCCCTCCCGAGCATCTGAAATCCACCACACACGCCGATGACCGGCTTATCTCTGGCGAATTTCCTGATCCTCTCGTCCATACCCCATCTCCTGAGCTCTCTGAGATCACTAACAGTTTCCTTCGTTCCAGGGAGTATGATGACGGAGTAGTCGCTTATCTCATCCTTGAGATCGACAAAGCTCACCAGCTCCTTGACCGGCTCGAAGTCCGTGAAGTTGGATATTCTCGGCAACCTGATGACACCGATGACGCCGCCGTCATCCCAGTCCTCCATGCTGAGCGAGTCCTCGGATGGTAAATCACCACCAACGTGCGGAATGACACCGACAACCCTGACACCGGTGATATTCTGAATCTGCTCTATTCCCGGATGCAGGAGGGGTTCGTACCCCCTGAACTTGTTTATGATGAATCCCGAAACCAGCTCCCTGACGTCACGTGGAAGGAGGCTGTAGGTCCCGTAGAGAGATGCGAAGCTTCCGCCCCGGTCTATATCAGTCACTATGTAGATGTCCGGCCTCGCAATTCTCGCAATTCCGATGTTGGCGATGTCCCTGTCGTAGAGGTTTATCTCAGCCATCCCTCCCGCACCTTCAATTATTACGAAGTCGTTCTCCTCAAGCAGACCGCGAAACGCCTCCTCCACAACCCTCATGAGCTCTGGCACTTCCCTGTAGTACTCAAGGGTGTTCACGTCCTTGACAGGCCTTCCCATCACCACCAGCTGGGACCTGAGATTCCCCTTTGGCTTCAGAAGCACTGGATTCATTCTGACGTCAGGAGGTTTCCCGCAAGCGAGCGCCTGAAATGCCTGAGCGTACGCGATTTCGTGCCCGTCTCCGGTTATGTAGGAGTTAAGACTCATGTTCTGGGCCTTGAAAGGTGCTACCTCGTACCCCATTCTCGAGAGGATCCTGCAGAGCGCCGCAACTAACACCGACTTTCCAGCGCTGCTCGTTGTGCCAGCTATCATGATCGAGGGCATCGAAATTGGGAATAGCTGCAAACATAAAAAACTTCAGGTATTTTGTGGTCAGATCAAATACACTTAACATTTCTGGAGGTCACAGCTTGGAGATTAGCGACTTCATTTCTCTTGCAAGTGTGGTGACCCCGTAGAGCAGAATCACGTATATCAGTATCGCGAAAAGCAGGTAAGATCTAAAGCTGTACACTCTCGCAAAAAGAAGTGCGGTCAGGGCGAATGACGTCAGGACTATCGAGAGGTAGAAGTGGTATATTTCGAGTGGAACTATGAAGAACTACTTGAACCTGTAGTACCTCCCCAGCAGATACGTGAAGTATATCACGATCACTGACGACAACGTGGAAAGCACCGCAAGGAGCGGGTAGGAGATGTGGGGGAGGTGGTACGAGAAGAGCCACAGCACTCCGAAGTACATCACAATGTCGAAGTACTCCTTGGTAATCCTGAACCTTACCCCGTTGTCCATCGCGAGAGTCTTCAGAACCACGAGGTCGGCAGCGATGAGAAATATCCAGAAGAGAATTGAGGATAGCTCCATCATCAGCTCCCCAAACGCATTGTAGGTTAGAAAGTAGTAAACTCCAGAAATCCAGGTGAACACGAGAAATGCGCTGAGGGCGATCGACAGGACGTGTGCCCTGTAAACACTGGAGTTCAGAACTCCCCGCGACTCATCCGAGAGTACGTATCCGAGGGTAACAAGCGAGACGAGACCAAGCGAGACTCCCTGGGCAATGTAGACGAGATCACTCATCCCATTCCTTAGCAGTTGCGCGAAAAATAAATAGTTTTTGATTACCTCAGCTCTTCAACACGCTTCCCCCTCTCGGACGGAATTACTCTGATACCTGCTCCTTCAAAATTCAGCTCGAAGACCTTTCCCTCAAGCACTCTGTCGAGAAATACCGCAAGGGCTGCAACCTCGCTGTGGGGCTGGTTTCCAATGGAAATGTTGTAGTCGGAGAGCTCGTAGACCTCTGGAGGGACTTTCTCTGCCCCGACCACGACGAGCAGACTTTCGGAGCTCTTTATCTCTTCCACTCTTTCGGTGAGGGGTATTCCGTACATCGTCAGGTGAACGACCAGACCGTCAAAGTCCCTAACAAGCTTCTTCCATGACTCAACGTGCTCTATGAAAAAGTCGCCTCCCCACCTCGCCACAACATCCCTCACGCTCTCGAACAGTTTTTCGTCCATCACGTCAAAGTAAATGCCTCTCGCCCCGAAAGCTCTCGCAGTAAGTGCCACATGCGTGGATATCCGCTTATCCCTCTCCGGCCTGTGTCCGAGCCTCAGAACGTAAACCTCCACGAGATGCACTTCAGCTTCGGGGATGATAAATGTTTACCTCAGCCTTGCCGGGAATCCGAGCCCCCTGAACTGTCTTCCCTCAAATTCGAACTCCTCGAGCATCCATGACTTTTCAGCCACGTCCCTGAGACTCTCAACTATCCCGTACGGTATCCTTTCACCAAACGCCACCTCGATCTCCTCCCTGCTCATACCCGCCAGCTTCTCTGCTATCGCACCTCTGATCTCATCGCTCCTCTCCAGCCGCTCACCGAAGTCCATCCCATCAAATTCGAGTCCGAGAGCCCTGCACATATCATCCCAGAACTTCGGTTCGTCCAGTATTCCGAGGGAAACGTAACAGTCCCTCGCCCTGTAAATTCCGTATCCGGGATTATCGCTGAAGTCCCGCATGTACTCTCCGGAGTTGAGGATTGCTGACGTGTGGAGGGGCACGGATGCGAGGGCAGAGTCGAACATGCTGAGGTCTATGTACGCGCCCTTCCCGGTTCTGAGCTTTCTGATGTACGCTGAGAGAATGGATATCGCGGCGAAAACCGCAGAAGAGAAGTCGGACAGCTGAACGTTCGGGTCTGACGGCTCTCCACCCACCACACCCGCAACCTCGCAAATCCCGGTCATCGCGAGAACGTTTATGTCGTGGACAGGACGTGAAAGCCTGGAGCTCTGTCCAAAACCGGATATGGAGCAGTAAATTATCCCCTCGTTTATATCCGAGACACTTTCGTAGTCCACACCCAGCCTTCTGGCAACTCCCGGTCTGAATCCCTCCACAACCACATCTGCTTTCTCGACGATCCGGTAAAACTCCCGTCTGTCCTCATCGTTCTTGAGGTTCAGCTTCACCAGCTTCTTACCCATGTTCAGGCAGGCGAATACATCCGGCCTGTACCTCATCGGATCTCCTGCCGGTGGCTCCACCTTGATCACGTCCGCCCCGAGGTCGTTCAGTATTCTGCAGCAGTACGGGCCAGGATAGTAGTACGCGAGTTCGACAACGACCATTCCCTCAAGCATGCAGGAGTCTCTGATTTTCGAGTATAAAAACCTCATGATTTTTTCTGTCAAATGGAGATCCGTAATGAAAAATTCTGCCCGAAAACAGAAAAGGTTATTAAGTTACCGAATGCGTTAATTTTCAGGTGATTGTCATGACAAAAACGGTTATCGTCAGCGGAGTTAGAACGCCCATAGGTAGGTTTGGTGGAGGTTTAAAGGACGTGTCGGCTGTCGAGCTCGGCAGCATCGTGATAAGAGAGGCTATCAGCAGGGCCGGAATCAAGCCGGAAGACGTTGACGAGGTGATAATGGGGCACGTCGTCACAGCAGGATGCGGCCAGAACACCGCAAGGCATGCAGCACTTAAAGCTGGCTTACCCAACACGGTTCCCGCTTACCAGATCAACAAGGTCTGCACCTCGGGGCTCAAGGCCATAGCTCTCGCACACCTGATGATCCAGATGGGCGAAGCTGACATCGTCGTCGCAGGTGGCATGGAGAGCATGAGCAACGCCCCCTACGCTCTGCTCAAAGCGAGGTGGGGCTACAGGATGTTCAACGACCAGCTTGTTGATCTGATGGTCCACGACGGCCTGTGGGACCCGATATACGACCAGCACATGGCGGAGAACACTGAAGATGTGGCAGATGAGTTCGGCGTTACGAGGGATGAGATGGACGAGTGGAGTTACTACAGTCACATTAAGGCGATAAAGGCGATAGACGAGGGCAAGTTTGCCGAGGAAATCATTCCCGTTACCGTTAAGGAGAAGAAGGGAGAGAGAGTGGTTGACACTGACGAAAATCCAAGGAGAGACACGAGCCTCGAGAAGATAAAGAGTCTCAAGCCGGTTTTCCGACCAGATGGAAAAATAACCGCAGCCAACGCGCCAAACACCAGCGACGGTGCTGCTGCTGTGGTGGTGATGAGCGAGGAGAAGGCAAAGGAGCTCGGAGTTGAGCCGAAGCTCGAAATCCTGGCTCACGGACAGGCATCGAGGGATCCAAAGTACATAGCGACAGTTCCCGCATATGCCGCTGAGATTGCCCTGAAGAAGGCAGGAGTCAGCAAGGAAGACATTGACCTGTGGGAAATAAACGAGGCTTTCGCCGCTGTTACGCTCATCTCGGCCAAGTACCTTATGGAGCTCGATCTCGATAGGGTGAACGTCAATGGAGGTGCTGTGGCTCTCGGCCATCCGATTGGTGCGACTGGAGCGAGGCTTGTTGTAACACTCATGCACGAGATGCTGAGAAGGAGCAGCGAGTACGGTGTGGTGACGCTGTGCGCGGGAATGGCTCAGGGTGACGCTATA
>NZ_JBPLZQ010000037.1:0-36992 GCF_054018175.1 Geoglobus sp. | reverse complement strand
TGGCACTATTGCCAACTAGATCAGTTGAAGTCACAGTCAACTGATACGTGCCCTTGCTCAGAGTGGTTATGTCAACATAGTATACGAAGCTCGTTTCACCATTTAGAGTCACAGTTCCGTTCGTATTGGCGGTATCGTTCAGCATCCATGTGATCTGGCTAAGACCATAAGTATCAGCTACATTTATTTCCATGCTGAAGTAAAGCACATTTGCACCTTCTGTGGGTCTAATTATAGTCACTGTAGGCGCATCTGCGTCCACAGTAATACTGGTACTATTATCCAACAATTGATTACCAGAGGAGTTATCGTACACTTCGATGGGATATATACCGCTTGGCAAACTTGGTACTGTAACCGTGGTTGAAAAGTTACCGTTAGTCACTGAAACATTCACAGCAACCCAGTTACCACCAATAGAAATATTTACGCCAGTTACACCAGTGAACCCGGTTCCGTCGATTTGAATTGTGTCTCCTGGGGCAACCAGTGTTTTATCCACCGTAACAGTCCCTGCACTTGCCGTGGCCATTGCTATCAGTAGTGTCGCTAAAACCGCTATTCCTATTTTCCATACCTTACTCATACTCTCTCTACCTCCTTTTTATACGCACTTTTCCTTTCTCTTTCAGATATATATACTCTACTGTCGACTGGCGGCGAAGCTAAACTCGACACTCTCAACTCCGCCGCCACCTTGTTTTTATTAAACCAATTGCATATTTAAAACTTTTGCTATTTTTCTCCTCGCGATAGGGTTGTAAACACCCCAGAATCTCATGTGTGAGGACCAGGGTCTTCCCAGCTGCGCGCCTGAGTCGCTTTGCATTTGAGCAGTGACGATGAGATCGTGACCACTCGCAACCTGCAATCCACGCTCTCAGTCCAGGCCAGAAAAGAACATAATTAATCATCCGTTAACGGATTCAATTCGAAAAATAAAAGGAATTGACCGGCTCAATCTCCAACCTTCACCCTGTACCTCCTGCCGTCAACCTCCACGCTGAACTCTCCCGCCACCTCTCCAGCAGGTGATGGGAACGGCTCCTCCTCAACATCCCCCTTCAGGAACTTAAGCCCGGTCTGTGGGAACAGTGCGTAGATCAGCACGTCCTCGTCGCTCGGATTTTCTATTCCAGCCTCAATCAGCTCCTGCCTCCTCTTTTCAAACTCGGGTTCCAGCAGATCGGCGGGCCTCTCAGTTATCGGCTTTTCATCGCCGAGAATCAGCTTCACGATCTCCTCACTTATTGGGGCGGGAGTTCTGCCGTACATTCCCCTCACCAGGTCCTTCGTTTCCTTGGTCACCATCTTGTACCTGCCGAACAGCACGTTCAGAACGGCCTGCACTCCGACTATCTGGCTCTTATGGGTGACGAGTGGCGGGTATCCCAGGTCGGCCTGAACCCTCGGCACCTCCTCGAGAACCTCCTCGAGCCTGTCGAGGGCGTTCTGCTCCTCGAGCTGCGAAAGCATGTTGGAGAACATGCCTCCCGGAATCTGGTACCTGAGGACCCTCGTGTCGGGAATCGTGGATAGCATCTTGATGTAACCTGCGTACTTCTCCCTGAGCTTTAGCGCGTGCTTCCTTATCTCCATCAGCACGTCCATGTTCACGCCCGTCCTGAACCCGAGCTCCTCGAGCGCGTAGACGAGAGACTCTGTTGGCGGGTGGGATGTGCCCGTGGCCCATGGGGACATTGCGGTGTCGATCATGTCCGCGCCAGCCTCAACGGCTTTCAGCATGACCATTGTCGCCATTCCGCTCGTGTAGTGGGAGTGGACGTTCACCGGCAGGCCCACCTCCTTCCTGAGGGCCTTCACGAGGTCGTAAACGGCCTTCGGTGACAGCAGCCCGGCCATGTCCTTTATGACGATGGAGTCGACATCCAGAGCCGCGAGCTCGTTTGCAGTCTCGACGTACTTCTCGATTGTGTGGACAGGGGAGATGACGTAGCAGATTGAGCCCTGAACGTGCTCGGCTCCATACTTCTTCGCAGCTCTTATGGAGGTTTCGAGGTTCCTCACGTCATTGAGTGCGTCGAATATCCTGAAGAACGAGATTCCGTTCTCACAAGCTTTCTGAACGAACTTCTCCACAACGTCATCGGGATAGTGCCTGTAGCCCACCAGATTCTGTCCCCTCAGGAGCATCTGGCAGTGAGTGTCCTTAACGTACTTCCTCACGGTCCTTATCCTCTCCCACGGGTTCTCGTTCAGAAACCTGTGCATAACGTCGAAGGTGGCCCCTCCCCACATCTCGATGCTGTAAAACCCAGCCTCGTCGATGAGCTCGAGAATGGGTATCATGTCCCTCGTCCTCATCCTCGTCGCGGCGAGAGACTGGTGGCCATCCCTCAGCGTCAGGTCAATAATTCTCACGTCCTGCGCCATGTTCACTACCTCCGCGGAAACTTCGGAATGAGTAATTATTAACACTTGCGATTTGTTCCGGAAAAAATTGGATGTCGGGAGTTGTTAACAGTTAATAAAGCTTAATACTCACTCAGAATTTCTGCAACTGCGTTCACGACTTCTGCTGGACTCCTTCCGAACAGAAGCACCATGGGCTCCTTGCCCACGTCACCTCTGTGGAACACGGCATCTGGCCTTCCTCCCGCCTTCCTTATCGCACTCTCCACTCCCCAGGGAATCGTGGCCCCCTCCTTTCTCCTGACGTCCTCTGGCTCATCCCGCCTGTCGTAGCTCGAAACGACAAATCTGCCGGAAAGCAGCTCCACCAAGTCCTCGTCGAACCTGACGTTTATCACCGATCTGTAGTCCGGGAAGAAACGCATGTAGGTCAGCACGGCCCTCGCGAGGTGTCTTGAAGCTCCGAACTCGAACCTCTCTGAGCAAACCGGGCCTCTAACACCTCTCGTTATCCTCCCCTCAATGGCAATTACATCGCCCTCCGCCTTCGCGTACACTGGGGGCATCGCGTAGGCGAGGTTCATTCCCACCTCAGGAATCAGTCTCTCCATTCCCTCCAGCCTTAAGAGCTCTGAAACCGCCTCCCTCATCTCGGCGAGCATCCTCCAGGCGATTGCATCTCTCTCCATCACAGCCGTTGCATTTACGGAGTCGCAGTTCCTCCCAGCCTTAACAGCGTACCTGATTGCAGCGATTATGAACTCCTTCGCAGTCTTCACCGCATCAAGCAAATCCCTGCCGAGGGCAAGGTTTGCTGCAATCGCGGACGATAGCGAGCAGCCCGTTCCGTGGAAGCAGCCCAGATGAGCAGGGCTTTCAAACCTGTGAAACACCCTGCCATCGTAGAGAACATCCACTGCCCTGTCCCCAGTGAGGTGACCCCCCTTCACGAGGACCGCCCTACATCCTGTTTCCTCAGCGACAGTGCGTGCGACCCTCCCCATGTCCTCAACGCCATGTACTTCAACTCCGACCAGCTCCCTGACCTCGTCGAGGTTTGGTGTGACGAGAGTCGCCCTGGGAATCAGCTTCTCCTTCAGCACCTCTACCGCATCTCTGTCGAGAAGTCTCGCACCGCTCTTCGCAACCATGACCGGATCGACCACAAGCGGAAAGTCGAAGTCGTCAACGGCCTTTGCAACAGCTTCAATAACCTCCGCGTTTCCCAGCATCCCGGTCTTTGCAGCATCAACACCTGAATCCTCGGCAACCGCCCTTATCTGCTCGTAAACCACATCTCCCGGCATTACCATGGACTTGGTAACCCCAAACGTGTTCTGGGCTGTTACGGCAGTTATGGCTGAGGTTCCGTAAACCCCAAACGCCGCGAAGGTCTTCAGGTCGGCCTGAATTCCTGCACCGCCAATGCTGTCGCTCCCGGCGATGGTCATCGCAACCCTGACGTTTCGCATAACGGAAGTGGTCAAAAGTGTGAAATAACCTTTTTCCAGAGTTCGACCATGAAGGAGGTTGCAGCCTTCGAGGTAGGGATAAAGCTCGGCGCGCTCTTCCACCAGTTCATTGGAGCGCCTGTCAGCCTGAAAAACGCCGAGATTCTTGAGAAGGCTATGGAGAGCTGCGTAATGCTCCAGCCGTACGTCGTTATGGCAGAGGTGCAGATAAACAGGGAAAAGCTCAGGGAAAAACTCTCGGGCTTCGACTACTGCTCCCTCGACGGAGAGATGCTGCAGGCGAGGGTCGAGGTGGAGGTGGACGGAGAGAGGGTGACGGGAGTTCTGGAGTGGGACGAGGAAAAGAGGTATCCCCTGATGAGGCTCATTCGCTGAACTCGATCTCCATGTAGTCTCTCTCCATGAATATCGCGCTTATTCTCTTGGCCAGCTCGAACCTGACCCTTTCGTTCACCCTCTCCGACTGCAGCCCGAGACTGGAGTAGATGAACGAAAAGAGGAGCTGAGAGTTGCTGAAGAAAAGCGCGGGAAAGCCGGAGTTCAGGAAGGCCTCGAATCCGGCGCTCCCCATCCTCTCCCTGTAGCCCCTCTCCTCGAGCCACCTCCTGAAGTCGTCCATGCTCGCCCTTACCCTCATCTGACCTTCGCCCCCGGCTCGACCGGCTTTTCTGGCTCGAGCAGTACTGGCTTTCCGTCAACATCAGCCGCAAGAATCATCCCGTTGCTCTCCACGCCCATGAGCTTCGCCGGTTTTATGTTGGCAAGGACGATGACAAGCCTGCCCTCAAGCTCATCCTCGCTGTAAGCCTCGGCTATGCCTGCGACGATCTGCCTGACCTCACTCCCGATGTCAACCTCGAGTCTCATGAGCTTCCTGCTACCCTTAATCCTCTCGGCCTTCAGGACCTTCCCTACCCTTATGTCGAGCCTCGAGAACTCCTCAATGCTGATCCTCTCCTCCACGCTGCCACCCTCCTTCCCGCTTTCCTCACCCCTTTCCCTCCTCTCCGCCTCTCTAACGCGCTCCATCATGACCCTCTCAAGCTCCTCGACCTGCTTGTCGTCTATCTTCTCGAACGGCACTCTCGGCTTTGACACCCTTATGGCGTCGGGAATCTCGAGAGCGGATTCGAGCGTAGCAGCCTGCAGATCGAGACCGATCGTCTCTGCAACCCTGCTCATCGCCCTCGGAAGCACCGGATAGGCGAGGATCGCGAGGGCTCTCACGATCGCCAGGGCTGAGGCGATGACCTCCCGGGCCGCATTCTCGTCCTCCTTGATCAGGTCCCATGGCCTTGCAGACTGGAAGTAGCTGTTGCCAAAACCTGCGAGCTCCATAAAGGCGTCACTCGCTTCCTTGAACTCCCACCTCTCAATTGCTTCCTCTATCTTCTCCTTCGCAAGTCTGATCTGCTCGATGACCTCGCCATCGACCTCCATCCTGACCTCCCCGAAGTTCCTCCATGCGAAGTGCAGTACCCTGTAGATGAAGTTCCCGAGGGTCGCTATGAGCTCGTTGTTGATCTTCTCCCTGAAAACGTGCCAGGAGAAGTTGAGGTCTTTCTGGTGCGAGGTGTAGTTGACTATGTAGTACCTCAGGTAGTCGGGGCTCAGACCGGCTTTCAGGTAGTCCTCCTCAACCCACACCACGTATCCCCTGCTCTTGGAGAATTTCTTGCCCTCGATCTTGACCATCCCGCTCGCAACCACTGCGTTTGGCAGAGCGTAGCCGGCACCTTTCAGCATCGCGGGCCAGAATATGCAGTGATGGTAAACGATGTCCAGCCCTATGAAGTGAACTATCTCGGCCATACCGTCGATCCATATCTCCCTCCAGTCCTTCCCCAGCCTCTCGCACGCCTTTTCGGTGAAGCTTATGTAGCCTATGGGGGCGTCGACCCACACGTAAACAACCAGGTTCTCGTCTCCCGGGAACCTCACACCCCACTCGAGGTTCCTCGTGATGCACCAGTCCTTCAGCTCTCCCCTCACCCATTCCCTCGCGTAGTTCAGCGCGTTCTCCGTGCCCTTCAGGCTGGATATGTATTCCTCGAGGAAGTCCTTGAAAGCCGTGAGCCTGAAGTAGTAGTGCTTCTGCTTTCTGAAAACTGCTGGCGTGCCACAGATCTTGCACTTCGGCTGCAGGATTTCTCCCGGCTCTAAGTGCCTCCCGCACCCCTGGTCGCACTCATCGCCCCTCGCAACAGCCCCGCAGTAGGGGCAGATCCCCTCCACGTACCTGTCGGGCAGGAACCTGTCGCAGTTCGGGCAGTAAGCAAGCTCAATCTCCTTCGGATATATGTACCCGTTCTCGAGCAGCTTCTCGACTATTTTCCTCGTTCTCGCGTGGTGGTACTCGCTGTCGGTCCTGCCGTAGAAGTCGAACTCTATGTCGAGCGCCTCGAACACCTTCTTAAAGTGAGAGTGGTAGATGTCGACGAGTTCCTTCGGCTTTAGCCCCTGCTGCTCTGCGTTCACGACAATGGGAGTTCCGTGACTGTCGCTTCCGCAGACGAAAACCACGTCCTCCCCCTTCAGCCTCAGATACCTGACATACACGTCAGCGGGAATGTAAGTCCTGAGGTGGCCTATGTGGGCCTTACCGTTAGCGTAAGGCAGTCCGCAGGTCACGAGCTTCATGGTTGTGGAAGAGCATTGAGGGCTTAATTTAGTTTTTCATTTTCCAAGCCTCTCCACAGACATTACACAGACCAGTGGGGAACAAATAAAACGTCCGTGCTTCCAACCCTCCTTACGCCAGAATCGTTTTCTGTGAAAACCACTGCCCTCTCTGGTCTGTATGTGCTGAGAAAGCTCATAAAGCTCCTTCTAACTTTACCAAAGGACTTGACCTCCACGGGAACAATTCTGCCCTCAAAATTCAGAACAAAGTCCACCTCAGCCTTTCCCGTCGTCCTCCAGTATCTGACCTCACCGTACTTTTTGATCTCATTGAGCACAAAATTTTCGAGAAGTTTACCCTTATCCGTCCTCTGATCCAGCGGTGTGAAGTCCCCCAGTATGGCGTTTCTCAATCCGGTGTCCACAAAGTAAACTTTTTTCGCCTTTTTTATCTCGGTAACGAGGTTTCTGTGGAACGGTGGAACAAGTTCTATGACATACGTGTTGACCAGAATGCTGATGTAGTTCTCCAGCGTCTTGTAATCCATTTTCAGATCGGAACTCAGACTCGAATACTGAAGCATATCGCCGGTCATAAAGCTCAGCGCCTTCATTAAGTCTCTGAATTTCTCGAGATGCCGGACGTTCAGGAAGAAGAAGACGTCCTTTTCCAAGTAAGTTCTGTAAAGGTTCTTCAGTAACATCCTCTTTACCTGATGATCCTCCTCCCTGACGACTGCTGGAAAGCCTCCGAAAACAACATATTCACCGAGCAACTCTCCAAATTCGCTTTCAAAAGATGTTTCAGGATGTACATCCTCTCCGCGAATGAAATCAAATAGCATTTTCCGGTACTCTCTGAAAATCCCCACCAGATCCTTTGCCTTCCAGATCAGGAATTCCTCGAAATTCAGGGGAAAAAGCTCGAAGTATACTGCCCTGCCGACAAGATATTTGCCGACCTCAACTTTTATATCGAATGATCCGGAACCGGTTACGAAAAGCTTCAAATCCGGATACAGGTCAAAAAGGAGCTTTATCACCTTTCCAGCTTTTTTGCAGTACTGAGCCTCGTCTATGAAAAGAGTTTTTCCGAATCTTTTCACAAACATCTTTGGATTTTTCTCAAATGCCCTGAGCATTTCCTCATCCTCAAGCGTAACGTAATCACCATTCATTTTTTCCATCAGATGCACGAAAAGTGTCGTTTTCCCCGCCTGCCTCGGACCTTTTAGAAGGATGACTTCTCTTCTTTTCAGCCACTTCTCCATTTCCAACTCAATTATTCTTGGATAGTACTCCATAAATAATAGAGTTACTTTGGGATATTTATGCATTTTCAACTGCAATTCAGCACTGTGCAGAACCTCCCAAGGAACTCTCAAAATTTGTTAAAAAACAGAAAAGCCAGAAAACTACCTCTTTAGCACTTCTGCACCATCGCTCCTCCCGACGATCACTCCATCCACCATTTCAGCCAAAAATATCCCGTTCTCAACAATTCCCGGAATTCTCAGTAATCTCTCAAGCTCTCCCGGATTCTCGATTACTCCGGCATCAACATCAGCGATTATATTGCCGTTGTCGGATATTACGGGTCTGAGCTTGCCTTTACCCTCTCTAAGTTTGAGCAAACATCCCATTTCACCGATCTTCCGCTTAACAAACCCGTAGGCAAATTCCAGAATCTCGACCGGTACCGGCATGTTCAACCTTTCAACCATCTTGGACTCGTCAACAATCACGTAGAATTTCTTTGACGCTGAAGCCACAATCTTTTCCCTCGTTAGAGCTCCTCCGCCACCCTTGATCAGGTTGAAGTCCATGTCAACCTGATCCGCCCCATCTATGCAGATGTCCGGCTCAGGGTATTCGAGCAGGCTCGCAGTCCTTATTCCGTGTTCCACGGCAAGCACGTGGGAGTCAATTGACGACGGTACCACAACAACGTCCAGCCCCTCCCTCACCCTTTCCGCCAGCATCTCCACGAACACCCTGACTGTCGTTCCGCTGCCCAGGCCAATCACCATGCCGTCCTCCACGAACTCGAGGGCCCTCTTAGCGCAGTTGACCTTCTCAATCATCAAACCACCTCTCAAGCAGGCTGAAATCCACCCGGGACGTCATGTCGAGGCAGATGGGTGTTATTGACACGTAACCGCTCCTAATCGCGTGCAGATCCGTGCCCTCCTCAGCGCTCTCCTCCTCTATCCCGTCAATCCAGTAGTACTTCCTGCCCCGGGGGTCGAACCTCGTGTCTATCCTTGTCTTATAAAGCCTTCTGGTGAGCCTCGTAAACGCAAACTTTCCATTCCACCTCTCCGGCACGTTGACGTTCAGCACGTCAACCCCTTCCGGCAGACCTCTCTCAAGCACGAGCTTTGCAAGCTTTTCAAGCACGAGTTTCGCGTTCGAGAAGTCGGCTGGAGCGAAAAAGGACTCGAACTTGTAAGCGTCTTTCATCTCGAGGCTTATCGCGATTGCCACGCTGCCCTGCGTCGCAGCTTCAAGAGCCGCACCGACTGTGCCAGATGTCGTCACCGCCTCGGTAGAGAGGTTCTCACCCAGATTTATGCCCGAAACCACGAGGTCGGGGATGTCTCCAATTATCTCGTGAATCCCTATAATGACCGCATCTGTCGGAGTGCCATCCACTGCGTACAGATCGAGACCGTCCACCTTTACCTCGCTCACCCTTATCGGTTCCATTATGGAAATGCTCCTGCCAACACCACTCTTCTGAACGGCAGGAGTGACCACATAAACCTCTCCGAGATTTCGGAGAACATCGTAACTCGCCCTCAGGCCTGGAGAGTACAGGCCATCATCGTTCGTCAGGAGGATTTTCATGTGTTTTTGTCACACCGACCGCTAAAAAACGTTTCTCGAGGCGAGCAGAACATTGTTTAGGCAAGTTTTTTAAACTCTGAAGTTGTAATCATTATAATTAATATTATCGCAAATCGGTGAAATATATGCACATCAAAACAAAGGTGACGCTGGCGGTAACGCTCGCATTCACCGTCTTCTTCATAGTACTCACTGTAATGGTAACCGCATTTATGTCCCAGACGACGGAGGAAATTCTAAGAAACAAAATGGACAACAGGCTGCACGTCTTTGACGAGGTCATCAACGACAAGTTTTCACAGCTAACCCAAACTGCGATTCTCGCATCCGAAAGCGATTCCACATCGGAGATGCTCGAGATAGCCAAGATACACGATGTGGATTACGTTATAATATGCAGCAACAGGGGAGACATTATCAGAATCCTGAAAAACACCCCATTCGACAGCCCGGAGTTCATGTTCGATTGCGAAAAGATCGCCGAAAGTTCTGCAACTCACAGATCCCTGAAAAAGGGCTTCGTGGTTGGAGGCGAGATCTACCTGGTGGCATCATACCCCATGTACCGTCAGGGGAAGATTTCTGGCTACATCGTTGCTGCAGATGTTCTCAGCAGGGATCAGCTCGAGACGCTGAGAGAACTCGTCGGCGTGGATGTTCTCGAGTTCGTTGGAGAGAAAGTCGAGAGGAGCAGGGAGATAAGCGGGTTCTACGAGGTGAAGGACATCGATGGCGAAAACATCGGTTACTTCAGGCTCGCGTTCGTTAACACGCTCCACCCGCTTGTGACCAGGTCGTTTTACACCGGGCTGTTTCTCTCCGCTTTCATAACCATCGCCGCAATACTGGCGACAAGCATGGCCATAGACAGAAACGTGACCAGAAGGATCGAGGTCCTCAGCAAGTTCATGAGGAACATCAGAAGCAGAGGATACTACACGGGCGAGAGAATAATCCTGACCGGAGACGACGAGATTAAGGTCCTCGCAGACTCGATAAACGGCGCTCTCGAGGAGATAGAGAGGAGGGAAAACGAGCTCAGAAAGGTGAGTGAGAACCTGAGGATCGTGAACAGAATCCTCAGACACGACATACTGAACGATCTCGCAGTTATAAGGGGATTCGCCGAGCTCGGACAGAGTGAGGGGTGCAGGCTCTGCGACAGAATCGTCGAGAGAGTCGACATGGCTGCCGAGACAATACGCAGGATGAGGAGCATAGAGGACGTCCTGAAAGAGAGCGAGCTCACCCCCTACAGGGTTTCTGAGGTCGTCGGAAAGGTCATGGAGAAGTTCGACGTAGAGTGGAAGATTTCCGGTGATGGCATGGTAATGGCAGATGAGGGCATCTACTCCGTTTTCGAAAACCTCGTCAGCAATGCAATAAGGCATGGAAAAACCGACAGAGTGGAATTTGCCGTTGAAAGTGAGGGAGACTGGGTGAAGATAAGGGTGATTGACTTCGGCACCGGCATTCCCGACGATGTGAAGGGGAGAATATTCGAGGAGGGCTTCAGCACAGAAAGGAGCTTCGGACTCGGGCTGTACATCGTGAGAAAGCTCATAGAAAAATACGGTGGGGAAATCAGTGTTGAGGACAACGTTCCAAGGGGAACGGTGTTCACCGTAAAGCTGAAAAGAGCCAGAGAGGAGGGTGAAGATAAATGATGACGGAGTCATACCTCTACTCAAGGGAGAACGGGACAGTGGTGTGCAGGACATGCATGCACTACTGCAGGCTGAAGGAGGGACAGTGGGGATTCTGCAGGGTCAGGAGGAACGAGGGTGGAAGGCTCATCGTCCACAACTACGGCCTCGTCTCGGCCATAAACCTCGACCCCATAGAGAAGAAGCCATTCCACAACTTCATGCCCGGCAGCAGGGCCCTGTCATTTGGAGGTGTGAGCTGCAACTTTCGCTGTGACCACTGTCAGAACCACGAGATCAGCTTCGCTGGCCTCGACTACCCTTACCTGAGAGAGCTCAGCCCCGGGGACGTGCTGGAGATGGTGGAGAGTTCATCTGCAGACGGGATAAGCTGGACGTACAACGAGCCGGCGATAGGCCACGAGTTCCATCTGGACGCGAGCAGACTCGTCAAAAAGCACGGTTACTACGTCACCTACGTCACCAACGGGTACATGAGCCACGAGGCGATCGAGCAGTTCGACGCCCTTGATGCTGCGAACGTGGACGTGAAGGCGTTTAACGAGGAGTTCTACAGGAAGGTATGCAGGGCCAGGCTTGACAGAGTCCTGGAGTGCGTGGAGCACCTCATCAGAAAGGGAGTTTTCGTGGAGATCACCTACCTCCTCATTCCGGGGAAAAACGACGGTGAGGAGGAGCTCAGGGACTTCTCCAGCTGGGTTGCTGGAGTTGACAGAAGAGTCCCCGTTCACTTCTCCCGCTTCCACCCTGACTTCAAAATGCTCGACGTCCCGCCAACCCCCGTAAGAACCCTCGAGAGAGCGGTAGAGATTGCCAGAGGTGCAGGAATCGAGTACGTGTACATCGGAAACGTGTGGGGCCACAGGTACGAGAGCACATACTGTCCCAACTGCGGAGAGCTCCTCATAGAGCGGGAGGGCTTTTACGTGAGAGGAATCAGCCTCGATGGCGACAGGTGCCCGGCGTGCGGCTACAGGCAGAACATTATTCTTCCACGCTCCTCAGAACGAGGTAGCTCGCAATGAGCCCCAGCACGAGCATGGCGAAGGACACGCGAAGCATGAACCTGAAGCCGTAGAGGTCGGACAGTAAACCGCCGGTGATCGGGCCGAGAACCCACCCCATGCTCCAGCTTGTGGAGTAGATTCCCATCGCCTCTCCCCTTTCTCCCCTCTCGGTAATGTCGGCTATGAGGGCAGGCGCTGATACGCCGAGCATCGTCCACGACAACCCCTCGAATACCTGTATGAAGTACGCGTAGCTCTTGTCGCTGATCAGAGAGTAGGAGAGCATTACGAAGGCAAAACCGCACTGGGCCAGAAGAATTAAAGGCCTCCTTCCAATTCTGTCCGCAATTTTTCCGAGGAGGTACGCCGTAGCGAGCCCAACAGTTGCACCGAGAGTGAATATCCCTCCAACCTCGGTCCTGCTCGCCCCCAGCTCCTCCGAGATGTATATGGGCAGGACGGAGTACACCATTCCGCTCGAGATCATCAGAGGCAGCAGGGTGGCGCTTAGAACGACAGTCTTTTTCATCTCCTGCAGATCTCCAGGAAGTTCCTGTAGACCTCCTCACCGTACTGGCTGTGATACACCTCGGGATGCCACTGAACTCCGAAAACTGGTCTTGTCCCGTGCCTCATCGCCTCAACCCTGCACACCTCCGAGGTGGCGAGGAGCTCGAAGCCGTCCGGCATTACCTTGACCTCGTCCATGTGGCTCGCCCACACCCTCAACTTCTCCGGAAATCCCCTGAAAAGCTCGTCCTGGTCGAGAATCGTCACCTCAACCTCCGCATACCCTCCAACGCTGCCCCTTCCAACTTCACCGCCGAGCGCCTTTGCTATTATGTGGTGCCCGAGGCATATGCCGAGAATCGGGATGTCCAGCTCCCTCACGTATTCCATGCTCTTCCCGGACTTCTCTATGCTCGGACCTCCCCCAATTATCAGGCCGTCTGCATCAATCTCATCGACTGGAGTTGTGTTGTCTATCAGCCTGCTCTCAACCCCGAGGTCCCTGAGGGTTCTGTGGATCAGGTGATTGTACTGACCGAGGTTGTAGACGATATAGACCTTCACAGAAGAGCATGAGGTGGTTAGTTTATAAAGATTCCCTAAGGGCTCTCAGCCTCTCCTCGCACATTCTGAATAGCTCTTCAGCCTGCTCCCTGCTTATCTCTCCGCTCGCAAGAAAGCTGCCGATGTAGGGATAAATCAGGTTGTCCAGCTCCCACTGAACGCGTTTGTAGCTGAACCCTCCTTCCTCTATTTCCTTGAAGTACCTCTCCACACTCTCCCTGATTCTCGAGTAAACCCCCTCGTCCATGCAACCATCCCCTATAATTAACCTATTTATATGACTATTTCAACTTTTAGTTGTGGCAGGGGTGTCCGGATGATAGATCCGCGGTTCCTCGTTGAGATCCTCTCCCGCAACATCCAGAAGAGTGGCAACCCCATAGGAGTTGAGAACTCGAGGGTGAACACCTGGTGGAGAAGGGCCGACGTGAGCGCTGAAGGAGAGTGGCTGTTCTTCACCGGAATGATGTACCAGCTATCCCCCTACATCGAGTCGGTGGTCAGCTACCTCGAGAAGGTCGAGAGCTCCGGGCTCAGGAAGCTGATCGGGTTATCGAAGAACCTCCCGCTTCCCTTCGGAATTCTCGGAAGAATAACTTCCGAAAGCAGAAGGAAGGAATCGGAGGACATTCTGAGGAGTATGTATTCCCTCCTCTCAAACTCGGGAGTGGACGTGTTCTACAGTCCAGACCTCGACGCGTACAGCGGAATTCTTCTGCACGATCTTGGCGATGATGACGGATTCAGGAGGCACGCGATAAACGTCGCACGAGAGCTCGAAAGGTCGGGCGTGGAAAGGATCGTTACCGCTGACCCGCACACGACGTATGCCCTCAAGGTGCTCTGCCCCGAATACGCGGGTATCGAGTTTGAGGTGAAGAGCTACATTGAGCTCGTAAAGCCGGAGAAAGTCGAAGGCAACGGGGATTTCGTCATCCACGACCCCTGCTACTACGGGAGGTATCTCGAAATATCCGACAGAATCAGAGACGTCCTGAGAACGGCAGGTGTTAAATTCAGAGAACCAGAGTACTCGGGAAAGCTCACGAACTGCTGTGGTGGTCCGATTGAATCCATCTCCCCTATGATCTCCGCTGAAATAGCCAGATTGAGGATTGCAGAGCTGAACAACGGACCGATCGTAACCTCCTGCCCGCTCTGCATGATAAACCTCAGGAGGGTTGGGGGGAACGTGATCGATCTCGCTCTGGTGATCGGGCATGAAGATAGCTGAAGTGCTGAAAAGGAATGGTGTGGAGGTCGTGGTGACGGATCACGTGGCCAGAGAGGTGGAGAGATTCCGCAAAGCCCACGTGAGCACAGCGCTCAGTGCCGACGAGAGATCAGGGGTTATCTTCCTCGGCGGTCACGAGGAGAGAAAGAGGGCGGGACTCGCGGAGCACCACGTGATCGTCCTCAGAGCGGAGGACGTGAGGGATGATGTGATATCCGCGTACAACCTCGCAAAAGAGAGGTCCGACGTCATCTTCGCCTCGAGCAGTCCATCGAAGACCGCGGACATCGAGGGCAAGCTCGTCTTCGGAATGCACGGCCCGAGAAGGGTGACCGTGATACTCGAGGTGAGAGAGTGAAAGTTGAGGAGGCCGTTCAAAACCACTCGATACGGGAGGGAATACTCAGGTCGCTCGGCAACCTGAGTCAGGCAGTTGAGAGAAACCTCAGAGAGCACCCGTACCTGATAGAGTTCGCTGAGGATGTTAGGAGGGCGAAGATGCTGGTTTCGGAGGACTACGACTACTGGATCGACAGGGCGCGCAGGGTTCTGGAGGTGAACGGTGTTTTCGTGCATGAAGCAAGGGACGGCAGAGAGGCGAGAGAGATCGCAGGAGAGATAATCGGGTCAGGCAAGACGGTTGTGAAGGCAAAGTCCATGGTATCCGAGGAGATACACCTGAGAGAGCATCTCGAGGAGCTTGGCAACGAGGTCTGGGAGACTGATCTCGGAGAGCTGATCGTCCAGCTCGCAGGAGAGAGGCCGATGCACATGGTGATACCCGCGCTGCACTACTCCGAGGGAGAGGTGAGAAAAATTCTTGAAAGGATCGGAGTTTACGGAGAGAGTGCTGAAGAGCTTGCAGAGGGCGTCAGGAAGTTCATGAGGGAAAAGTTCCTGAAAGCGCACGTCGGGGTTTCGGGGTGCAACGCGTTCTCTGCTGAAACAGGAAGGATATTCCTCATAGAGAACGAGGGGAACATAAGACTGTCGACCTCCCTTCCCGAAATGTATGTGGCGCTTGTCAGCATTGACAAAATCCTGCCGGATGATGAGCTCTGCGTGAAGTCCCTGTTCGTCCAGTCGGCGTTTTTTGGCACGTTCCCTCCAGCATACATCAACGTGAACAGGAAGGTCGAGGGACAGGAAATGCACGTGATCCTCATAGACAACGGAAGGAAGGGCACGCGGTACAGAGAGCAGCTATCGTGCGTTAGGTGCGGCAGGTGTCAGCTTGAATGTCCGGTTTTCCAGCTCGCCGGAAACGTGTGGGGTGGGGAGGTCTACGGTGGGCCGATGGGGATGGTGTGGAGCGCCATCACCGGAGAGGCTCCGGAAAACGTGTTTCTGTCAACCCTGTGTGGTAAGTGCTCAGAGGTCTGTCCCGTTGGCATAGACATGCCCTCGATGATCAGGGAAATCAGAAAGAGTGTGCTCCAGCGAAAGCTCTGACTAAACAGTAATATACTCTCCCGCAGACATACACCTATGCTAACGTTCCTCGAGTTTGCCGAGCTGTGCAGTGCCGTGGAGAAGATCTCTTCAACCCTCGAGAAGACCGCAAGAATATCCGCATTTCTCAAAAAAATTGAGGACGATGAGGACCTTTACGACGTTATCCTGTTCCTGATGGGGAGGGTTTACCCTGAGTGGAGCGAGAGGGACCTCGGTGTTGGCATAGGCCTCGTTTATGAAGCCCTGAGAATTTCGACGGGTGTTGACAGGAGGACGATCGAAAACCTCGTGAGGGAGAAGGGAGATATGGGGCTCGCCGCAGAGGAGATCGTCAAGCGAAAAACCCAGACGTCTCTGTTTTCGGAAGAGCTGACGGTTCGAAAGCTTAGAGAGGTTTTCGACGAGATGAGCGGTCTGACCGGGGAGGGTAGCCAGAAGAGAAAGATAATCCTGCTGTCAGAGCTCTACATCTCCTGCACCCCCATCGAGGCGAGATACCTCACGAGGCTCATCCTGAAGGAGATGAGGCTCGGCGTCGGTGAGGGGATAGTGAGAGATGCGATCGCAAGAGCCTTCGGAATCGAGAGCGAGGTTGTTGAGAGGGCCTACATGGTCACCAACGACTACGGGAGAGTTGCGGTGGAGGCCAAGAAGGGGGGCAGAGAGGCGCTGCTATCCCTGAAGATCACGCCCCACGTTCCGGTAAAGATGATGCTCGCTCAGGTTGCCGAGAGCCTGGAGGAAGCTGTCAGGGAAATCCATCACCTCGCAGTGGAGTGGAAGTTCGACGGGAGCAGGGTTCAGGTGCACCACGCTGACGGAAAAGTGACAATATACTCAAGGAGACTCGAAAACGTCACCAACGCTCTTCCGGAGATCGTAGAGGAGATAAAGAGGAACGTCAGAGAGGGCGTGATTCTGGACGGTGAGGTCATAGCGGTGAAGGACGGCAGGCCCATGCCGTTCCAGCACGTGCTCAGGAGGTTCAGGAGGAAGCACGATGTCTCGAAGATGGTCGAGAAGATTCCGCTCAAGGTTTACTTCTACGACATAATGTACGACGGAGAGGAGATCATAGACCTTCCCCTGAAGGAGAGGAGGGAGAGGCTCCTGTCTGCGGTAAAGGAGAGTGACACGCTGAAAGTCGCAAGGCAGACCGTTACGAGGGATGCTGATGAGATAAGAAGGATATTCGACGAGGCGATAAAAGCGGGACATGAAGGGGTGATGCTGAAGAACCTCGACTCCAAATACATTCCCGGAAAGAGAGGGAAGAACTGGCTGAAGTTCAAGGCGACGATGGAGACCCTCGACCTCGTGGTTGTGGGAGGTGAGTGGGGAGAGGGCAAGAGGAGCAACCTGATAAGCTCCTTCGAGCTCGCCTGCCTCGACGAGTACGGAAACCTGCTGAGAGTTGGTAAGGTGGCGACTGGATTTACGGACGAGGACCTGGAGGAGCTGACGGAACTGTTCAGACCGGAAATAGAGTACCAGGAGGGCAAGAAGATCGTCTTCAGACCCAAGTACGTTTTTGAGGTTGCCTATCAGGAGATTCAAAAGAGCCCCAAGTACGAGAGCGGTTACGCGCTCAGATTTCCGAGGTTCGTGAGGCTCAGGGACGACAAGAGCGTGGAGGAGGCAGACACCATAGAGAGGGTGGCGAGACTTTACGAGATGCAGTTCGGAAAGCAGTAGGGGGACTCTTGCAGGTACATGAGCGTTCCTTTCACCACACTCCGCAATTAGGAAGTTTCCGAGAAAGAGATCGAATTCAGAATGGAGAAAGAGTCTGCACGGCAGAAACCTACCCGAAAATCCTCTCTATCAGCCAGTCCGCATCGAACTTGATCAAGTCACCGTACTCCTGTCCCACGCCCAGAAACAGTATGGGCCTCGAGGTAACGTAGGCAATGGAGATTGCCGTCCCGCCCTTAGGGTCTGCGTCGAGCTTCGTCAGTATGCTTCCGTCTATGCCCACTGCCTCGTTGAACATCTCCGCCCTCTCTATCGCATCGTTGCCAGCTATGCTCTCATCCACGAAAACTATCAGATCTGGCTTCGTCACCCTCTTTATCTTTTCGAGCTGATCGATCAGGTTCTTCTTGGTGTGCATCCTTCCGGCAGTGTCTGCGAGCACGAAGTCTATTCCCTTGCTTTCCGCATGCTTTATCGCGTCGAAGATTACGGCGGCGGGGTCGCTCCCCTGTTTGTGCTTGATTATCTTCACCCCAAGCCTCCTCGCATGTTCCTCGAGCTGCTCTATCGCCCCTGCCCTGAACGTGTCCCCGGCCGCAAGGACGACGGAATGACCCCTGTCCATCAGCCTCTTTGCGACCTTGGCGATGGTCGTGGTCTTTCCCGTACCGTTCACGCCCACGAACAGGACAACTACGGGCCTTTTCTCCTCGAGCCTGTTCTCAGCCCACTCATCGAAGTCAAACGCGTTCTGGTTGAGTATCTCCCTCAGAACATTCTTGAGCTCTTCGAGGACGACGTCCGACAGGCTTTCGCCAATCTTCTTCCTCCTGCCCCTCAACCTGCTCCTCAGCTCTTCTGAGATCCTGTCAACAACATCAAACGCGACATCGCTCTCAAGCAGAATCATTTCAAGCTCGGGAAGAATTTTGTCAAGCTTCGAGTCGTCAATTACGACCTCTCTCCTCAGGATCAGAGAGGCCAGCTTCTCCTTAACGTCAGGAGACTCACTTCTCTCTTCAACAGGTGTCTCGACGGACTCTGCTTCCTTGCCCTCCTTCTTCAGATCTTCTTCCGCCTCAGCGTCAACCTTTTTCCTGAACGCCGACAGCTTCTCCTTTATTGCCCTGAACATGCTACTCCTTGCCGGTGGACTTTGCAATCTCGGATATTTCCCTCTGCAGCTTCTCCATCTGGCCTGCGATCTGATTCAAAAGGTCCCTCAGCTTCTTTTCAGTTTCCTCAACGTTCTGTTTCTTGGTCCTGAGAGTCTCAATGGCGTCTTTCACTTCCTTCTCCACGACCACTCCTGCGCCCACATCGACGAGCATCTTCCTGCTGTTCTTAACGTCCACGTACGCGAATACCCCTCCGCCGAGGTTGAGGAGCGCCTCCACGTCCCCCTCTGCCTTTTCGAAGAACTCGAGGCTCTCGATGGTCCTGTTGAGCTCCTCCTTCAGGAGCTGAACCTCAACTATCCTGGCCCGAATTCCCTCCGCTTCCTTCCTGAGCTCTTCAAGAAAAATAAGTCTCTCCTGGATTGCCCTCTCCACTTCCGTCATTCACTGACCCTTACACTCTCGATTTTAATAAGGTTTCTCTTCACCTTGTGGTTGCTGCCGATGAGCGAGTAAACCTTCTCCACCGCAAACCTCTCGTTGTGCGCCTCCACGACCTTCCTGAAAGGCATCCACACCATCCCGTTCCTGAACTTCCCGCTAACCTCGAACTTCACCACCATCACCTCACAAAAATCCGAGAGCTTCCTCAATAACACCCAGCTCAAATCCCGTCGTGTCCCTACCGGCAACATAGCCCTTGGAGTTCGCCACCACACCTGTCCCAACCATCTCGCTGCCGAAGTTAACCGTGCCCTTAACCGGCTCCACGCCGAGCACTTCCTCGACTCTCTTCATCTCCCAGTCATTTGCGTTTGGGTTTACGAGAGCTCCCCTGTTTGTGACCACCGCCGACATCCCGACGGTCTTTATTCCGCCTATGGTCCCCTGAACCACGTCAACGTCCAGGAAGTCAGATATCTTCTCCATTAGCTCAGGACCGAGTTCAGGGTGCACTATCGCGCCCCTGTCGTTCAGAGCTATCACGTTCCCCATGCAGGTGATCTCCGTGTCAAGGACGAGAACCTCCACGTTTCTCCAGAGCGCCTCAAGCTCTTTCCTGAGGATGTTTCTGCTTACCACTGCACCCCTGGAATTCATCGCCATCATTGCACCAACAAGTTCAGAACCGCACACAGTGGTCCTCACAACGTCGACTTCAAGCTCCTCCGAAACCTGCCGCTCAACCCTCTCATCCCTGACCCCGATGACTGCGAGCGACTCGCTCGCCCTGATGTAGAGCCCGATCAGTGGGTTTCCGTGTATTACCGCTGTCTCCGGCATGTCACTCTACGAGTTCTGCCTCTACGATCCCGTCATCGAACTTGACGGCCCTGACCCTTATCCTTGCGGGAACCTTCTTTCCGCCCCTCTCCCAGATCTTCTCGTTAATGCTCGCGTCAATCCTGATGTTCTCGGGCTCAGCCTTCATGTGCCTGCTGAGGAAGTTCCTGACGTACCTCACAGCCTTCTTCGCCCTGAGCCACCTGGGGTACTTCTTCATCTTCTGTCTTAGACCTATGGTATAAACCCTCTCAACCTCAACCTTCGCCATGGCCAACACCTCACACCTTCAGCTTCCTGGCTCTCCAGTGCCTCCTCTTGGGGCTGTAAATCACCTTCCTGTTCGTCTTGAGGGTCACCCAGATGGGGGCCCTCCTGTTCTGCTTGTAGAATTTCGCGAGCCTCCTCTTAACACCAACCGTCTTCTTCCCCATTCAGACCACCTACTTTCTGATGATTTTAGTTTCCCTTCTCTGGGGCATGGCCCTCCTCAAAATCTCCTTGAGCATCTCGTCACTAATCTTGCTCCTGAGCCTGCCCGACTGGGCAAGGGCTATGAGCTGATTCTCAACAGCCTCCGCAACCTCAGGGTGGGCAAGCCTGATTCTCGTGAGCCTTTCCCTCGCCTCGGGTTCAAGAATCGCCCTTAAAATTGCCTTTTTCTGCTCCTGAATTTTTCTGGCCATCTCCTCCTGTCTCGCAAGCTCCTCGAGCTCCCTCTGCCTCTGCGCCTGCAGCTCCATGAGCTTCCTTCTCCTTATCTCCTCTAAGTCGTCCATGAACTCTCACCTCACTGGAATTTGGTTTTAAAGATAAAAAAGTTTTTCAGTACTTTGCGAGGGCCGGAATCTCCTTTTCGAGCTCTTTCTTGATCTCCGCCGCAACCCTGTCCAGGAACGACCTCCCCTGCGGGGTTACGACCCTGCCCTCCTCAGTCCTGCTGACAAATCCTGCTTTCTCCAGCTGCTGCAGTGCCTTTCTCACTATCGAACCGCTTCCCTTCCTGAACTTCTCTGGCTTTACTCCCCTGTTCTTCCTTCCGCCGTATGCAGTTCTGAGCCTCTCTATCCCCACAGGACCGTTCACGTAAACCTTCCTGAACACCGCCGCAACCCTGTAGTACCACCAGTCCTCCTGCTCCGGGCTCCTTTCCTTGTGCACTCCCGTTTTCACGTAGCTCACCCAGGCGGGTGGCTTGAACTCCTCCATCTCCTTGAGCCTCTCCGCGACTCTTTCAATCAGCATGTTAGCGGGCACATCATACACCGTCGCCATCCGTCAACACCTCTTGAAAGTCAGAACAAAACCCCTAAAATCAACAAGCTCGCCGTTAACCTTCTCGGCAATCTCCATAGCAAGGGACTTCCTGTCGGCACCACCCATCGTTATGTTCCTGAAGTTCCTCAGCATCCTTACCTTCACCACTCCCCTCTTCTCGAGGATAGTGTTTATTTCCCTGATCAGGTTATCGTTAATCCCCTTTTTTCCAACGTTGATCGTGATGACCCTGTCGCTCATGCGTTCCACAATAAACATGTGGTTTTAAAAATTTTGTGTAGGGGAATTCAGCTCCCTGCACCTTCAGAACTCCGAAAGCCATAAATTCACCGAATTTTCAAGTTAGAAACATGCTCGGGTATCTCTATCCCCTCAGGACCTATCTCGTTGTCGCCGGAACGATCGAGAACCCCAACCCCATGACGGCTGACTGGGTCGTTCCGCTGAGCTTCAACCCGCCGATGCTCGGTGTTGCGATAGGAAAGACAAGGCACACGAGGAAGCTCATAGAGGAGCAGAAGGACTTCGTAATTGCCGTGCCAACTGTGGAGCTGCTCAGAGACGTGTGGGTTGCCGGAACCGTAAGCGGGGCTAAGGAGAGGAAGGCAGGCAGAATGAGCGTGACTTTCGTGGAGTCGAAGGAGGTCAAGGCTCCCTCCATCAAGGAGTGCCAGGCCAACCTCGAGTGCAGGGTTGTTAAGGAAGTCGAGACGGGAGACCACATCTTCTTCGTTGGGGAGATAGTCAACGTGACCCATGGAGATGCGTTCTCCGACGGTAAACCGGACACTAAGAACTACAGGTTCCTGATGCACGCATTTACGGGCTCGAACTTCACCTACCAGAGTGACGAAATTCTTAAACCCTGACACCAACTTTTTTACATGAACCCTGCCAAGGTCTTCTCGGGCATTGCGCTGATATTCCTCGGGCTAATGCTCTACTCACTCTCCCTGATTCCCGCTGACAGCGTGGACTTCGCCGGAATCATCATGATCGGACCATTCCCCATAGTCGTGGGAAACAGCGCCGGACTTATGGTCGCAGTCCTGCTCATCGCAGCGATGCTCGTAATACTCACACTATCGGCGAGGTGGTAGCATGCTCGAGTACATCGCCATTGCGATGATCGTTCTCGGCGGTTACCTGCTAATCACGGGACTTAGGGAGGGTGCGGAGGAAAGGTACGCTCAGCTTCCGGAAAAGCACATGTGGGCGGAGGCAGGCCCGGAGTATGCGGAAAAGTACGGGAACGAGGGATTGGCCAGCGCAGAGGACGAGAGAAAGGTGGAGGTCAGGGGCGGAGGGGTCGTGCTCATAGGCCCAATTCCGATAGTCTTCGGGGATTCGAAATACGCTGTCTACGCGCTCGTCCTGTCAATCGTGCTCATGCTCCTTGCAATAGCATTCATGGTGAGAGCATGATGGAGGAGAGGATATACTACTTCGAAAGACCCGGTAAGGAAAACACGGAGAATGCCGTCAGACTTGCGATAGATAGGGCCGTGGAAAGGGGGATCAGGCACATCGTTTTTGCGTCCTCAACCGGCTATACCGCGAGGAAGGTTCTCGAGCATGCGAGAGGCAGAGATCTGAACCTGGTCTGCGTCACATACCACACTGGCTTTTACGAGGAGGGAAAGAACAGCATGGACGAGGACACCGAGAGGTTTCTGATGGAGAGCGGAGTCAGGATAGTCAGGCAGAGCCACATGCTCAGCGGGGTGGAGAGGAGCATCAGCAGGAAGCTCGGCGGGGCAAGCAGGGTTGAGGCAATTGCCGAGGCTCTGAGGGCTCTCTTCGGACACGGGCTCAAGGTGTGCGTCGAAATCGCAATTATGGCCGCAGACAGCGGAGCGATACCGATAGAGGAGGTTGTGGCGATAGGAGGGAGGGGCAGAGGTGCTGATACAGCCGTAATCATCAGACCGGCACACATGAACACGTTCTTCAACATGGAGGTGAAGGAGATAATCTGCATGCCGAGAAACAAGAGATAACAAAACCTTTTTACATTTCCACGACAGATAGGAGAACGATGGATAGCCAGGAGGTCAAAACCTTAGAGCAGTTCTTCTCATCACTGAAGGGGTTCAGGACCCTGATAAGGGTGGACAACCCGGTAATACCAGTGACACTCACGCTGAACTACGTAATCCCACAGTTCGGCCAGGAAAACGTCGTCCTCATATTCCTCTCAAAGAAAGACAGGAGGCTCTTCGAAATTGTCAGAGAGCAGCTCGGGATTGAGTGTGACATTGAAACCCACGACATCTTCGTTCACAAGGACAGGGACATAGTTCCATCCAAGATCGTTCTTGAAAAGCTGAGGAGACTGATGAACGAAAGAGGTGACAGAGCAGTCGTTCTCTTTGGTCTTCCGACATTCGTGTTCTTCTACGGCAGAGAGGGAATAGTGAATCTCTCAATCCTCTTCGACCTCATACCCGACAGCATCACCCTGATAAGCTTCTGCCTCACAGAGATCGTAGACAGGGCGACGACTTCGTACCAGAAAAGCCTCTATGACGTCCTTGCGAACATACGAAAAACTGACGAGCACCCGGACAGGTACGTGTTCGAGATCGAGCACTCCGCGCTGCAAAATCTGACCAACAGAATAGGGTACATGATAACCCAGGGACTCGAGATCAGAGAGCTTGTCATGAAGTCCAGAGAGGAGTACCTGTAGTGCGATAACATTTTTATTTTCATTCCTTCACTTCAGTAAGGATGCTGGAGAGACTGAGGCACATAACAAAGCTCGATCCCGACAGGGAAAATCCTCCGGAGCTCATAAAGGCTGTTGCGGAGAGCGGAACAGATGCGGTGATGGTTTCCGGCACTCAGAACGTTACATTCGAAAAGGCAAAGAAGCTCTTCGACGAGATAAGGGAGTACGGACTCCCCACGATTCTCGAGCCATCTGACCCATCAAATGTCGTTTACGAGGCGGACTACATCTTTGTCCCGCTCGTACTGAACTCCGCAGACGGTGAGTGGATCACCGGAAAGCACGCTAAGTGGGTGGAGATGCACCACGACAGGCTCGTGGAGTTCAGGGAGATGCTTGACTCGAAGGTCATCATGGAGGGGTACATAGTGCTGAACGAGAATTCGGCGGTCGGAAAGGTTACGAGGTCGAAGTGCAAGCTGTCACCGAAAACTGCTGCGAGCTACGCTGTCGTTGGAGAGGACATGCTCAACCTCCCTGTGATCTACATCGAGTACAGCGGAACCTACGGGGATCCGGGCGTCGTTAGGGAGGTCAAGGCCGTTCTCAGGAGGGCAAGACTGTTCTACGGAGGTGGGATCGACGGCAGAGACAGAGCGAGAGAAATGCTGAGATACGCGGACACGATTGTGGTCGGGAACGTCATCTACGAGAAAGGTGTCGAGGCCTACCTTTCCACGATACCATGAAAAAGCTCAGGGCGATCTGGGAAGTTACAAGGCTCGAGCACGGATTTATTTACGGACTCGGGGTTGTTGCGGGGGTCTTCATATCTCTCGGATACCTCGACCTCAGGCTGTCGATCTTCGGTTTTCTGACGGCGCTCTTCCTCCAGGCGTCCGCATTCGCCCTGAACGACTACTATGATTACGAGGTGGATGTCGCCAACAGGCGTGTCGATCGCCCCCTCGTGAGGGGAGACCTGAGCAGAGGAGAGGCCCTGCTCGTGGCCGTGCTTTTCGCGCTACCAGGCTTCGCCTTTGCACTCTACATATCATTTACAGCGTTCATCCTGGCCCTTGCCATAACGCTGTTCGGCTACGCCTACGACGTGAAGCTGAAGGAGTACGGTCTCGCGGGGAACATCTACATAGCATTCTCAATGGCCGCCCCCTTTGTATTCGGAGCCATCGTAGCCGGAAACGTAAACCTCGAGGTCTGTGTGCTATCTCTGATAGCCTTCCTGTCGGGACTCGCGAGAGAGATAATGAAAGGAATCGAGGACGTGGAAGGTGACGCTCTAAGAGATGTCAAGACAGTTGCGAGAGTTCACGGGACGGAAGTTGCTGCAAGGGTTTCAGGAGTGCTGTTCGTGCTGGCGGTGATGATGAGCCTGCTCGTCCTGACGATTCCGGAATACCTCGACTTGAAGTACATCGTACCCGTGTCAGTCACGGACTACATCCTGCTGTCAACATCCCGCAAGCTTTTAAAGGGGGTAGAGAGGGAAGAGATTGGCAGGCTGAGGAGGAACACCATGCTCGCCCTCGCTGTGGGGCTCCTTGCCTTCCTCCTCGGAAGTACGTGAGGTGGTGAAAATGCTGGACGAGAATCTCAGAAGAGAGATTGCGGTTCTTTCGGGAAAGCTGATGGCCCTCACCGCGCAGACGGCTCCAAAGTCGAGAGGAGAGGACGACGTGGAGATTGTCCTGATAGAGGGTGAGGAAAAGGAAAGGCTCGCTCAGAAAATGGTTGAAATGGCCAACGAGCCAAACAGGGATGCGAACTTTGTGAGAGACGGCGAGAGCGTTAAGAAGGCTGACGCGGTGCTCCTGATTGGAGTTTACGGGAGAAAGCCGATAAGAGTGGGCTGCGGAGCCTGCGGGTTCAAGAACTGCAAGGAGTTCGAGAAGGCTGAAAGGAAAAAGGGGAAGGACTTTGTGGGCCCCAACTGCGCGTTCAAGCTCATCGACCTCGGAATAGCAATTGGATCTGCCGTGAAGCTCGGATCTATGCTCGGGGCAGACAGCAGGGTGATGTACAGAATCGGAGCAGCTGCAAAGGAGCTCGGAATGGCAAGATCTGATGTAGTGATGGGAATCCCCATAGCAGTTACCGGCAAGAATCCGTTCTTTGACAGATGAAGGTCCTGGACTTCCCCTCCACTCCTTTTTCGAGGAAGCTCGCCGAGGCCTACGGCTACGACGAGTTCATAATACGGCGGTGGGAGAGGTTTTTTGGGCGCGACGAGACAGAAAAGCTTGTGAAGGCGATGGAGAGCGTGCCAAAGTACATAAGGGTTAACACGCTGAGGTGCGACGAGAAAAAGATCGTGCAGAGGCTCGAAAGAAGGGGTTTCAGAGTTGAGAGGACTGACGTGAGGTTCTGCTACAGAGTGGAGGAGGAGCCGTACAGCATCGGGGCCACTCCGGAGTACCTCCTCGGGTACTACTACGTGATGGACAAGAGCTCGTGCATCCCCCCTCTTGCCCTCGACCCGCGGAGTGGAGAGGTGGTGATAGACTTCGCAGCCTCACCCGGCGGAAAGACCACGATGATCGCCCAGCTGATGAACAACAGGGGCAGGATCATTGCGATAGAGGGAAACGCAGAAAGGATTCAGCCACTGGTCGACAACATCCACCGGATGGGTGTATTGAACACCGCGGTGGTTCACATGAACTCCGCTTACTTCTGGAGGACCGGGATAAAGGCCGACAGAATTCTGCTCGACGCCCCCTGCACGGGAGAGGGGATAATTCACAAGGATCCGTCCAGGAAGACGTCGAGGGGGAAAGAGGACATACTGTTCTGTTCTGGACTGCAGAGGGACATGCTTGAGTCTGCTATAAAGAGCCTCAGGCCAGGAGGTGTCCTCGTCTACTCCACGTGCTCCCTCACCCCCGAGGAGAACGAACTCGTGATAAACGAGGTCCTGGAGAGGTTCGACGTGCACCTGGAGGATATTGAGCACGGCGTTCCCGCACTGACGAGGGTCGGAGACCTGAAACTCAACCCCGAGCTGAAAAAGGCCAGGCGCTTTTTCCCCCACATTCACGAATGCTCCGGATTCTTCGTTGCGAAAATTGTCAGGGATGGTAGTCCAGCTCGAGAAACTTCTTCATGAGTATCAGGTCCGAGAGCATTCTGCGGTACTTCCTGTTTATTCTGTGCCTCAAAACCCGCATGTAAACCTTCCAGTCGCTGCCCTCACTCCTCCACTTCTCCACGAACTCGGTGAGTGACATCTCCCCGCTGACGTAATCGAGCCAGTCCTGTATGAACTCCCTCTCCCTCCGCGAAAGGCACATGCTTTCCGGCTGTTACGGAAATTGATAACGGTTTCGGTCCTTAGCGCACCCCCTAAGCTTTCGAATCACATGCGTGCCCCAGGCAAATGCTGTGATCGAAGCGAGGATGTTGCCGAGAACGACCCCGTATATTATGCCGTCAAATCCGAGAGAGAGGTGGAAGGCCAGAAGGTACGCGAAGCTGAGCTGGAAGATCAGAGTCCTCAGGACGGTTATGGCAAACCCGTTCTCACCCCGTCCAATTCCCTGGAACAGCGACACGGTCATTATGCCGAGCGGAGCGAAGACGAGAAATACCGGCAGAATCCGGAGCGTTTCGACGAGCATGCTGTATATCCTCACAGACGCTTCGCTGTACGTGAAGAACATCGCGAGGTACCCGGACAGAGACACGAAGAACAGCACAATGACAATCTCAACCAGTACCGCAACCTTTATCGCGTATCTGTAGGCCCTCTCCAGCCTATCCACGTTTCTCGCTCCAAACGCGGCACCCATGACTGCTGTTCCTGCCCCCGAAAGACCGAAAAGCGGGATGAATCCAAAGTGAACCGTTCTCCAGGCGCTCGTGAAGACGGCTATGCCGTCGGAGTCACTCACCCTTACGATGAGCGCGTTTATGAAAATCAGCGAGATTGACATCGTGAGCATGGAGAACGCCGACGGCAGACCGACGCGAAGTATGTCAAAAACGATCGTTCTGCTCGGACGGAACTCTCTGAAGGACACATTCACATACGTTTTCGAGTTGTAAAAGATCCAGTAAGCGAAGAGTGCCGAAGAGAAGAGCATCGAAAGGACGCTTGCATAAGCAGCTCCGGCTATGCCGAGACCCATCAGGTATATGAAGATCGGGTCAAGGACGATGTTGAGGAGCGAACCGGCCACGTTGGCGTACATGGAGCGCTTGGTGTTACCCTCGCCGTTCAGAATCCCCACGGCAACGTTGTTGAAAACTATGAACACTGAGCCAGCAACTACGATTCTGGAGTACGCGAACGCTTCCCTGAGAACGTTCCCGCTTGCTCCGAGAAATCTCAGGATTTCCTCCAGCCTGAAGTAGGTCGAGAGAATCAGAACAGACAGGACTGCCGCCATGGCCATTGAGTGGGCGGCTATGTTGTCCGCACCAGCCTTGTCTCCCGATCCGATCCTCCTCGCTATGGCCGAGCTCGTACCTATGCCGAGGCCGAGAGAGAGGGAGATGAACATGAAGAACAGCGGCATGAAAAGCCCTATCGCCGAGAGGGAGTCTGCACCGAGGCCGGACACCCACACACCGTCTGCAAAGTTGTAGAGAGTAAAGACGAGGTTGCTCACCATTATGGGTAAAGAGAGGCGGAGTATCGCCTTCTCAGGTTCTCCCGTCAGGACCCTGACGCCCTCAGTCTTCATCGCCAGCCTCCATCTCAAGAACGGGGCTCACGTCCGCTGCAAAATGCAGACCTCCCTTCAGCTCCATCTCCAGCAGGAGTTTTTTGATTGATGTGCCGGGAGAGTACCCCCCAATGCCGTTTTTAGCGACGACCCTGTGGCAGGGCACCACCACAGGCACGGGGTTCTTCTTCAGCGCGACGCCAACTGCCCTCGGAGATGTGTCAAGCCTTCTGGCGAGAGACGAGTACGTTTCGACTTTCCCGTACGGTATTTTTCTGACCTCCTGGAGAACCCTCCCCGAGAACTCGGTCGGATATGCCACGTCGAAATCGCTAAAGTCAACAACCCTGCCGGAAAAATAGTCGAGCAGCCTGCTTCTGAGCTTTCTCGCAGTAGACGTGAAAACAACCTCGTCGGGAATGCTATCGGTGAAGAACGCCCTCACGGCTACGCGATCTTCAAGCTCAACGACGAAGTTTCTGTGCCACTCAACGACCACCCGCTCAAACATCCGTTCCCGCAATATCTCTCAGCCTCTTCACTCCGTCGATTTCCCTTATAACCCTCACCACCGGCTCTGGAACCAGATCTTCCCACCTCTCACCACAGATCATCCTCCTCCTTATCTCGGTGCCCTGGTAGCTCACCCTGTTGAAGAGCCTGGTTTTTCTGACCTCATAGCCTGCCTCCCTGAAGAGCCTGATGACGAGGGGGTTGTTGCTGTAAACCACATCAAAGTAGGGGGTCATGGACACAACGTGGCTCACCCACAGACTGTTCCTGTAAACGTCCTCAAGGGGGATTATGTACACCTTCTTCCCACTCTCGCCGATCAGTTCCGCAACTGCCCTGTCAACCATCATCACTCTCTCGCCGGCTGTAAACGGGTTCTCTATGGTGTGACTCTCCTGAGCGCTTCCAATGCCTATCACCACCTCGTCAACCTCGGAAAATATCTCCCTCAGAACCTCGTGATGACCGAGGTGGTACGGCTGAAATCTGCCAATGAAGAATGCCCTCATTGCTCCTTTCTCACCACCCTGACTATGTCATCCCTGAGTTTCCTGCCTGTCCGCTTCTCCCACTCCTCTATGGGAACTCCGTACTCCGCCTGAATCCTGTCCCTGTAAATCTCGGGAATTACGTTGAACGTGCAGAACGGGATTATCCTGCCGTCTGGAGTTGCGTAGTGGATCTCACACCTCTCGACTCTCGATATGTCGTAGTTGTAGAGGTCCATGAAGTGCATCATCCCTATGAAGAGAGCGTTGATGTGGAACTGCCCGAGGGTCGAGTAGTCGTGCCTCACGAGGATGTCGAAGAGGATTCTGCTTATGTCGAAAGGTGCCCTCTCACTGTCAACGAATCTTCTGAGGTCGACTATTCCCTTGAGCGCCCTGACGGTTTTGATTCTGCTCTTGGATATCTCCTCCGCCTTCTCGTTGAGGTACTCAAAGAAGCCCTCCACGTCCACGAACCTCGTTATCGGCACCATCCTGCCATCCATCTTGAAAACGTAGGTGGCCATCCCGCATGCAAAGTGGGTTGTTAGCTCGTACTGGGGCTTTCCTGTTATGGCCTCAACGAAGTGAGATATGGGTGAAACGCTCGGAACGGGATAGAAATCCTCCCTCGAGATTTCGCCATTCGTCTGCTCCTCTATTTTCTTTATTGCATCCGGGATCGTAATCCTGATCTGCTCCCTCTCCTTCCTCGGGACGCTGCCGGTTATACTGACTGGCTGGAAGTTCACTCCTCGGACTATGTCGATGTTCTGGAACCCGAACCGTATTATGTCTCCGAGCTGGTGGTCGTTCACACCCTTGATGACCGTTGGAACCAGAACGACCCCCAGTCCTGCCCTTCTGCAGTTCTCGAGGACCTTCGGCACCTCGTGGTGGTTCTTGGGGTTCGTTTTCTCATCAACGCCATCAAAAGACAGGTAGATCGTGTTCACACCAGCCTCCCTCACCCTGACTGCCAGCTCCGGATCTCTCGCGAGCCTTATTCCGTTGGTGTTGAGCTGCACGTGATCAATGCCCTCCGCCTTGATTGCCCTGATTATGTCTATGAGATCGTCCCTGAGCGTCGGCTCTCCTCCTGTGAGCTGAACCGCATTCGCCCCTATGGGCTTCAGGTTTCTCGCAGTTCTCACCATCTCGACTATCTGGTCAACGGTCGGTTCGTACACGTAACCCGACCTCTTCGCGTAGAAGAAACAGTACCAGCAAGCGAGATCGCAGCGATTGGTCAGAACGATGTTCAGCAGGGCGGTGTGGCTCCGGTGGTTGGTGCACAGCCCGCACGTGAACGGGCAGCTCGACTCCTCCATGATTGGAGTTTCTACACCGTGCCCGTCGTGCGCAAACCTCATTGCCTTCCTGAACATCTCCGCGTCTCCCCAGTACACGTCCTCGAACTCCCCGTGCTCCTCGCAACGCTTGCTTATCATCACCCTGCCATCCTCTTCGTAAACGCGAGCGGGAATGACCTTGAGGCACTCTGGACAGAGTGATCTGGTCCCGTAATCGATTGATTTCACGTCACCACCTCCAATATTATCTCGGTCAATTTATCGAAAACGATATATCAACGTTTCGTATCCCGGGATTATGCTGTGGACGTTAATTAAAACTATCTGGCTTTTTCTCCCCGCGTATACTCCCAACAACTTCGCGGTGCTCTCCGGAGGTGGAAGGCCGATAGACATGGGGAAAAATTTTGTGGATGGGAGGCGTATTTTGGGGGACGGCAAAACGTTCAGGGGGTTTGCCGGGGGGGTTTTTGGGGGCGTATTAACGGGAATAATTCAGTACCTCGCAGAGCCGCTGCTCGGCCTAAGCTACTTCTCATCCCTCCCTTTCACATCAGCACTCTCACTCTTCCTGCTTCTCTCCACAGGCTCTCTCGCCGGAGACATGCTCGGCAGCTTCATAAAGAGGAGACTCGGCATAGGCAGAGGTGAGAGAGCGCCGGTCCTCGACCAGCTCGACTTCCTCGTCATCTCAATAGTGTTTGCATCATTCCACAGCGACTTTTCCTCACTCTACTCTCCCGAAGTCCTGCTGCTGGCGATCATCATAACCCCCGTCCTCCACAAGCTCATTAACGTGATAGCCTACCTGCTGAGGCTGAAGGATGTCCCGTGGTGAAAACACTTTTAATGTTCTGTTACAACAGTCACACATGGAGTGCATGCACGACCCCGGAATTGAGTGCAGGTTCAACCAGAAGTGTTCCTCCTGCCCCCTCATCGAGGGGATCATGAGGGACTATCCCCACTGAAGCTTTCCGAGAGTGTACGCGAGTCTCCTCCTTACAGGAATTCTCCTCCCCTCCACGGCCGTTTTTCTCTCGGCAATGCTTTTCCTAAGGTCACCCTCAAACCTCGTCACACCGTAACCGACCTCGAGGGCGCTGTGAGCGTCGCTTCCAGCTATACCGGCCTTGCCGTACTTCAGAGCGTACTTCCGTGCCAGCCAGTTGAACAGTCCCGTCACGTACTTGGCGTTGAAGACTTCAACCGCGTCCACATGTCTGAAAAGCTCGGGCCTGAAAACCCCTCTCCGCTCCACCTGAAAGGGGTGGGAGATCGCACATATCCCTCCCATCCTCCTGACCTCGCTCGCGGTCTCTTCCAGACTCATTCCGCTCTCAATGTCCTCTTCAACGTAAAAGGCAAGGAGGTGTCCGTCTGACGTAGTTATTTCCACCCCCGGGATCACCGTGACGTTCAGGTTCTCGTCCCTCGCAAAGTCAATCGCCGCGAGGCTGCCCTGAACAGTATCGTGGTCAGTGATGGATATCAGCGAGAGACCGATCTCCTCTGCCCTGAGAACTATTTTTTCCACTCTGTCAAGCCCGTCGCTGTATGTGGAGTGAACGTGAAGCTCTGCCCTCAACATGGGAAGGTTTTTTGATTTGAGGTGAAAATAAACTTTATGAGGATTCTGCTCATAACAGGGAAGCTCGCGGAGAATATTGTGAGGGCAAACTCACTCGGCAATGACGTTCACGTTGCAGACGTCGATGTCGCAGCGTTCATCACAGAAAAGCATCTGAAAGACCTCGATTTGTCCGATTATGACCTCGTACTCGTTCCCGGACTGGCCAAAGGAAAGTGGAGGGAACTCGAAAAAGAGAAAAACACGAAAATCAGGCTCGGACCGGTTCACGCATACGACATCCCGAAGATTCTGGAGAAGGTGGGGAGCGTTGAGCTCTCCCACGAGATTCCGGCCGACAGGATTGTCGACATTGGAAGGGAGAGAGAGCTTGTGGAATTGGTAGAAAGAGAGGAAAGAGGAGTGTTCAGCATAAACGGCATACCGATCGGTGGAAACAGCAGGATGAAGGTTGTGGCCGAGATAGTGGACGCCACAGAGCTCAGGAGAGACGAGCTGATAAGCAGGATAGAGTACTACACTGAAAGCGGTGCGGACATCATAGACCTCGGAATTCCGCTGAGCTTTTCGCCTGAAGACGTGAAAAGAGTTGTCAGAATAGCCAAGGAGTTTTGCGATGCGGTCAGCATCGACACGTTCTCGGTTAAAGCCATAAAAGCCGGTGTGGAGAGCGGCGCGGACATGATAATGAGCATCTCCCATGCCAACCTCAGAGCGCTGGATTTCATAGAGGATCAGGCCGTCGTGGTTGTGGACAGAAACGTGGAAAGGCTGTCCTGGCTCGTGAAGCTCGCCAGAAGCAGGACTGAGAAGGTGATAGCAGATCCTGTTCTGGACGTGGACGGATTCGTGAGGTCTGTTGAGAGATACTCCGAGTTCCGGAGAACCGATCGCACCACTCCCATGCTGTTCGGTGCGGGAAACGTTACGGAGCTGTTTGACGCAGATTCAATCGGGATCAACGCACTCCTCGCGCTTATTGCAGAGGAGGTCGGGGCAAACCTGCTGTTCACAACCGAGGCGAGCTCCAAAACGAGAGGATCTATCAAAGAGCTCAGAATCGCGAGTTACATGGTCAGGGGTGCGAGGATGAAGAGGACCCCGCCAAAGGACCTCGGAATGAGCCTGCTCGTTCTGAAGGAGAAGGTCAGGTATCCGGAGGCACCAGTGCCGGGAGACTGTGAAGGTGCCACCGAAAGCGGAGAGTTCCATCGAGATCCCCTCGGAGATTTCAGAATATGGATCTCAGGTGACAGAATAGTCTGCAGCCACGAAAGAGCATGCATCTCGGGACAAAGCGCGAAGAGCATAACAGACACCGTCCTCAGGAAGGGGCTCGTAAGCAGGCTGGATCACGCCGCATACCTCGGGAGAGAGCTGACGAAGGCCGAAATTGCACTGAGGCTGAAGAAGAGCTACGTGCAGGACGAGGAGCTTAACTTCGGGTACTACAGCAGGAGCTGAAAAATTGTCAGAAAACGAAAACTGCCGCTGAAACCACGGTCGTGGTTTCCCTTACCTCCACAACCCTCGTTATGTTGAACGTCTTCGCGGGCTTGATCCCAAATGCCGTCTCGAGCATGAATGCTGCGCTTTCCTCAGCCTTCCTGCCAACATCATCTCCCGTGTAGACACCGTGGTACTCCGTCAGATACCCGTGCAGAGACGGATCTGAAGGGATCGCAACGCCAACGCTCGCGTAGATCTTCTCCCCCTCTCTATCGCTCGTTTCTCTCGACATGACGCAGAAAACTATCTGACCGGGATAGAGCTCCTTCAGACCGTCCTCTATCCCCACCACCTCGCACTGCGGGGGAAATATGCTGCTAACAGTTACGAGGTTGAACCTCTCGATGCCGGCATCTCTCAACGCGAGTTCAAAGCTGACCAGCGCATCTTCGTGTCTGCCAACTCCGGACGTGAAGAACACCTTCTTAGGCACCAGAAGCTTGTTGGCATCGAGAGCCAGGCTATCAGCCCTTGGAAATCCCTCTGTTCCGTTTTCAGTTCTCACATTGCAAGTTTTCGAAATCAGATATTTAAGGCTTTTGGCACTCAGGGGAAAAGAAAAACATCCGTAATCTCTTCGGCCTCGAGACTGAGTTCCCACTGTTCCCTGCACTCACACTCCGTTTTGAACACGTTTCTATCCTGGGTGAGCGAGAAGAGCCTTATTTCACTCACCACCCTGTCGTCGCATACATAGCAGTTGTGGGGCCCCCTGCTCTTACCACCAGCAACGGGATCACAAATTATCTCGGTTCCTGCACTCTCCAGCACTTTCACGGCGCTCCAGAGCCACGGAGGTCTGTAAACCTTCATCTGCCAGAGCTTCTCAACGTAGGTCTTCCTGTGCACGGTCATGAGGTTCAGGGAAATGACGTCCGCGTAACTACTCACGTCCTTAACAGATCTGAGAACGTCGTCGATAGCCTCCCTCTCACTGAGCAGCGGCGGTTTCATGAGCAGATACGCCTTCACCCTCGCAACTCCCCGCAGGATCTCGCTCGCAGTTACAAAGTCCTCGAACGAGAAGCCCTTGTTTATCAGCAGGTCCCTAAGGTCGTCGTTTGATGTCTCAAGGCCTATTCCCACCTCCACCTCAATACCGGCGTTTTCGATCTCCTCCGCAACACCCTCAGTAATGAACTCCGGCCTGCTCTCAACAACGAGCTTCTTAAAGCCCATCTCCACGGCCTTGGAGTATATCCTCTCCCTTGTCTCCCTCGAAACCTCCCGATCGTCAAAGAAGCTGCCGGATGTGAAAATCTTAAGGACCTCGGCACTTCTCCCCTCCACAGCCCTCAGAAACTCCCCGAACACCTCCTCCTGCGTTGCACTCCTGCTGGAGTCGAGCGTGTAACTGCACATCAGACATGCGTCCCACGAACATCCCTTAGTGGGAAGTATGACTGTCAGGCAGTCAACGATGTCACCGCTGTACCTCTCCTTTTCCTTCCAGACCTTCAATAGAATCTCCTCCTGACTGCCCTGTACTTTTCCCCGAAGTACAGCCCAACCGCGAGCCCTCCGAGGTGAGCCACGTAAGCGACTCCGGTGAATATCGAGAACGGTGTCATGAGCAGGTTGTAGAGGGCAAACAGCACAACCGCCATCCTTATGCTCAGCGGTACAATGAAGAACAGCAGGACCCTTATTTCAGGTGCGATGACCGCGAGCGTCCCCATTATCCCGTAAATCGCTCCAGAAGCGCCAACTGCCGGTGCAAGCGATCCAGTTGCGTATGAGAACAGGATGTACATGACGTTACCGGCTATTCCGGATGCGAAGAACACCTTGAGGTACTCCCTCCCGCCGATCCTCCTCTCGAGTTCACTTCCAAAGAACAGAAGAACTATCGCGTTGACGAGGTAGTGATCGAAGGAGCCGTGAAGGAACATGCTCGTCACAAGCTGCCACGGACGAACGAAAAATTCGCTTGGATAAAGGGCGAGCAGACCGAAAACAGGTCTGAAGATCAGTGAGACCGCGAACATCACGGTGATTATCGCAAGGATGACGTTGTTGTAACCGTAAATCTCAAAAGGATTCCTCTTCCTGCCGAGCGCCGGATCGTAGTATGTGAGGTCCACCCGATCCTTTTTCCTCTGACTTCTCCTGCCAATGTCCCTCTTGACCTTCACGGGTATGTCGTACAGACCCTCACACCCGTGTTTCTCCGGCAGCCTGTGACCCGAGCAGAAGACTCCGCCACAGTAGCTGCATCTGTAAGGCAGCACCTCTTCCCTACCGCAAACGTCGCATTTCGCCACTGATCCGATTGGGAATTGGCAATATTTTAAATTTTCTCAAGGAGGTTTGAGTACTCCCTGATCTTCCCGTCACTGTAGTTCGACAGCCACGAAAGCCAGCAGAGTTCGACCGCCAGGTATCCGAGCTCCCTTGCGATGCCTTCCGAAAACCTCACAAACTCGATGGCATCTTCCGGAGCGTCCAAATGTCTCTCGACGAATCTCCTGACTATGCGATCCGGCATCACCGTGTCGATCCCGCCCATCATCCGCAGGTACTGGAACGTGTTTATCCCCGCACCCCTTACACTGAGCCACTCTCTCCAGCTGTCCAGCTCAGCCCTATCCGCCCACGTCCTCAGCGCATTCACACCCTCCCCGTACTCGGCGAGAGTCTCGATGACCCCCTTCACCACCATCCAGCTGCGCCTGTTTCTCCAGACACAGTAAAACTCGCTTTCATCGGACCTGAGAACGTCCTCGAAGGCCGCAATTTTTCCAGAATCGACGAACCTCCTCTTGAACTCGAGAACTCTCGGAACCACCACAGAAAAGTAGTTCACACCCACAGATGTGATGGCAGCATCCACAACCATCAGTACCGCATTCCCGCCGTACCTCTCAGACCGGAGAACCCTCCTGCAGAACCGGAGAGTCTCCGGAGATTTTGACGCGACCCTGTCGAGCTCATCCTTCAGAGCTTTCGACAAGCCTTATCACCTTCTCAGGTTCTATCTGGTAGGACTGGATGATTCTCGCGACTTCCTTGAACTCGCGGATGTTGTTGTCGAGGAGGTACTGGAGGATTTTCTCGCGGATTCTGAGTTCCTGCTCGAGCTCCTTT